>JAKLLJ010000050.1 GCA_023150215.1 Thauera sp.
GTGATCAGCAGGCGGTCGGTGAGCGCGCCGCCGTGAGCCTGTTCGAGCAGCCACTCCTCCAGCAGCGTGCGCGGAAAAAGCCACTTGCCGCCGACGCGGGCGGCGGGGATCTCGCGCTTGTTGGCGAGTTCGTAGAGCTTCTTCTCGTTCAGGCGCAGGAAGGCGGCGGCCTCATGGGCGTTGAGGCAGGCGCCACTCGCTTCGCCGGCTGCGGCCCCGGATCCCGTTGACCGCAGCACGGGCGTGCCGCAGTCGGTGTGCGACGGAGCGCTCGCCGCGTGCGGGGGGGCGTGCGGCGAAGGCGGGACGGGCGGGGTCATCGAGGGCTTGGGTGCCGACATCGGGCTGCGCGTTGCGGACTCAGGCTGCGCCCGCCGGCAGCTCCTTCGCCGCCGCGGTGAGTTCGTCGCGGGTGTTGATGTTGCGGAATGCGGCTTCGTCGTCGTCGAAGCTCACTTCCACCACCTTGAGCGTGCCGTACCAGCGGTCGATCTTGCGCCCGCCGCCGGCGAGGAAGGCGCCGAGGTGCGCGGCGAGGTCGCGCCGGCACAGGCAGAACACCGGATGCGGCTGGTCGAAGGTCTTCGCCACTGCGAGCTGGGCGTCGGTGGCATGGAGCGCGCTGGCCAGGCGCTCGACGAGGTCCGCGGGCAGGAAGGGCGAGTCACAGGGCGCGGTGACGACCAGCGGATGCTGCGCCCGCAACAGCGCCGCATGCAGCCCGGCGAGCGGGCCGGCGAAGCCGCCGATATCGTCGCCGAACACCGGGTAGCCGAAAGCCTGCCAGGCCTCGAGGTTCTGGTTGGCGTTGATGATCAGCGCGTCGACCTGGGGGGCGAGGCGCTCGAGCGCATGCGCCGCCATCGGCCGGCCGGCCAGTTCGACCAGGCCCTTGTCGACGCCGCCCATGCGGCTACCCTGACCGCCGGCGAGCAGCACGCCGGTGATGCGGTGGTCGGCGGCACGGAGTGAGGTGGGAGTGTTCATCGTCTGTCGTGTCGTGGAGTCATGAAGGCGTGGACGGCGAGCTGCGCACCCAGCCGCCTGCAGGCGCGGCGGCCGAGTGTTGTCACGCTCGGTCGCGCTCGAAGCGGTCGTCGCCGCTGAACAGCAGGTAGTGCTTGCCCTGGGCGCGGCCGATCATGGTGAGGCCGATCGTCTGCGCGATGCGCCAGCCCATGTGGGTGAGGCCGGAGCGCGAGACCAGGAAGGGGATACCCATCTGCGCGGTCTTGATCACCATCTCGGAGGTCAGCCGGCCGGTGGTGTAGAAGATCTTGTCGGCGCCGTCCAGGCCGTCGAGCCACATCTGGCCGGCGATCGCGTCCACCGCGTTGTGGCGGCCGACATCCTCGAAGAACATCAGGATCTCGCAGCCCGCGGGCGTCGCTTGTGCCAGTGCGCAGCCATGCACTGCGCCGGCCTGCTTGTAGATCGACTCGTGGTGGCGTACCGCATCCATCAGCGCGTACAGCGTCGACTGCCTGAGCTGGCGGTCGTCGGGCAGGCGGATCTGATCGATCTCGTCCATCAGGCCGCCGAACACCGTGCCCTGGCCACAGCCGGTGGTGACCGTGCGGCTGCCGAGCTTGCGCTCGACGTCCTGCAGGCCGGCGCGGGTGGTGACCGCGACCGCGTCGGTCTCCCAGTCCACCTGCACTGCGCTGATCTCGTCCAGGCTGCGCACCAGGCGCTGGTTGCGCAGCCAGCCGATGGCGAGCGCCTCGGGTGCGGCGCCGAGCGTCATCAAGGTGACGATCTCGCGCTTGTCGACATAGAGCGTGAGCGGATGCTCGCCGGCGATCGAGGTCGGCACCGTCTCGCCGTTCTCATTCACGGCGGGGATCTCGACGGTGAGCGGACGGCTGGCCTGGCTCAGCTGGGGACGTTCGGGAGGGGGCATCGCGCGAGCATTGGAGTGCATGAGCGCCCGATTGTAGCCGCAAGTCCTGTCGCGCACGGCTGCATGCTGCGCGCCGACCGAGGCTCGCCCTGCCGCTCGCGCGCCACGTGGCAGAGCGCCGTGTTCAGGCGCCCGCGAAGGCGCGCCGGTTTGCGTAGGAGCGCCGGCAGGCGCGAAAGCAGCGGTGGAGATGGCGACGCGCGCCATGTGGCAGAGCGCTGTGTTCGCGGCTGCCGCCGCTCCTACAGGGGCCAGCGAAGGCGCGGCGGTTTGCGTAGGAGCGCCGGCAGGCGCGAAAGCGGCGCCTGCAGCCCGAGCCACGCTCGATCGGCTGTGCCGATCACGGTCGCGCGGTGTCGGTCGCACACGTATCCTATGCAAGACATGGACCTTCCCTTCCGGGTGCAGCACGATGAAAGACTTCCCCATTGCGGTGATCATGGAGCGACGCCGTCTCGACAATCCCTGGGTGGATGCGGCCTGGGAGGCGGTGGGCGTGGTGCCGGCCTTCGAGGATGCCGATCCGGTGCCGCGACGCATCGTGCACGAGGTCGACCGCAGCCAGTGGCGGCTGGGCGGATTCGTGCTCGAACTCTTTCGCGACGAGGCGGAGAACTACTTCGCCAACATCACCGCGCCCATCCCCAAGGTATTCGTGATGTGGCGCCCGGATGGCGAACCGCCGCGGCCGGCCGCGGTGTCGGTGAGCTACGGCGAGGCCGCGCGCTGGCTCGACTCGGGTGAGCAGGTCGACGGCGTGGCGATGCCGCGCGAGATCGCCGATTGGGTGGGTGACTTCGTCAACACACACTACAAGCCCGAGCCGAAGAAGAAGCTCAGGCGCAACGACCCGCTCGGCCTGGACCGGAGGCGCACGTGAGCGGCGGTTTTCTCGGGCGCTGGTCGCGGCGCAAGCGGGCTGCTGCCGGCAAGGCGGCGCCTGCCGAGGCGCCGCTGATCGCGCCGCAGGAGGCCGCCATGAGCGCGCCGGGCGTCGCAGCGGCGACCGCGCCCGGCGCGGGTGAAGGCGCGGCGGCCGCGGTCCCGCCGGCGGTCGAGGTGCAGCTGCCGGCGGTCGAGGCCTTGACGCTCGACTCGGACTTCACCGCCTTCCTGAAGGACGAGGTCGGCGAGGCGTTGCGTCGAAAGGCCCTGCACAAGCTGTTTTCCGATCCGCACTTCAATCGCATGGACGGGCTCGACATCTACATCGACGACTATTCACAGCCCGACCCGATCCCGCCCGATGTGCTCGCCCGCCTCAAGCATGCGCGTGAGTGGCTGCAGTCGGATGCGGATGAAGACGCGGCCGGGGTGGGCGGCGGCGAGGGCGCGGTGCCACACGGCGATGGGGTGGGGGTGCAAGGGCCCGCGACCGTCAGCGCTGAGGAAGCCGGCGCGACCGGGATCGAGCGCCTTGCGCCACCAGCGCTGGCTGACGCCCCTGCAGCGGATGCCGACGCTGTGGCGCCTGCGTCGGGACAAAAGGCGCCATGAGCGACATTTTGTCCCGATGTGCCTGAAGAGAGCCTGATTCTGCGGATCTGGAGGGTGTTGGGGGGTATTTTGTTGCCGCCGAGCGGGCCTATGAAATGCTTTGCATGAGTCGATAAGTTGGAGAACTCATGCCCGGTACCCGTGCAACGACCGCCTCGGTCCATGTCTGTGACTGCAACCGCAGCTTCGCACTCGATGCCGCCTGTCTGCCCGCTGGCATGCAGCACCATCACGCCTTGTGCGGCGCAGAACTGCCTGCGCTCGAAGCAACGCTCGCCGGCGGGCAGGCGGTGCATGTGGCCTGCACGCAGGAGACTGCGCTGTTTGGCGAACTCGCCGAGGCGCAGGGCGCAGGCGAGCGCATCCGCTTCTTCAACCTGCGCGAGAACGCCGGCTGGTCGGCCGAAGCCGCCGCGGCTGGCCCCAAGCTCGCCGCGCTGATCGCGGCGGCGACCGCGCTGGCCGACCCCGAGCCGGTGGCGGCGGTGCCCATGAGTGCCGGGCGCAGCCTGCTGATCATCGGCGAGGCCGGCGCGGCGCTGGGCTGGGCGGAGCGCCTGGCCGACAGCTTCGAGCCGGCGGTGCTGATCACTTCGCGCACGGCGGACGTGGAACTGCCCGCGGTCAACGCCTATCCGGTGTGGTCGGGCAAGCCGGTCAGGCTCGGCGGCCACCTCGGCGCCTTCGAGCTGGAATGGACGCAGCAGAACCCGATCGACCTCGAGCTGTGCGTGCGCTGCAACGCCTGCGTGAAGGCCTGCCCCGAGGGCGCGATCGGCTGGGACCTGCAGGTCGATGTCGACGCCTGTCGCAATCACCGCGCCTGTGTCGCCGCCTGTGGCGAAGTCGGCGCGATCGATTTCGCGCGCACCGACACCACACGCCGCGAGCGCTTCGATCTCGTCCTCGACCTCTCGCCCGCGCCGCTGCTGCGCCGCATCGAGCTGCCCGACGGCTACGCCGCGCCGGGGCGCGATCCCTTCGAGCAGGCGCTCGCGGTGCAGGCGCTGGGCGAATTCGTCGGCGAGTTCGAGAAACCGCGCTACGTCGCCTTCGAGGCCGGCCTGTGCGCGCGCAGCCGGGCGCAGAAGACCGGGTGCACGAACTGCATCGAGGTCTGTTCCACCGAAGCGATCCGCAGCCAAGGTGACGTGATCGCGGTCGATCCCTACCTGTGCAAGGGCTGCGGCACCTGCAGCACGGTGTGTCCTTCGGGTGCGCTGTCCTTCCAGTATCCGCGCGTGCCCGAGCTCGGCCAGCGCGTGAAGACGCTGCTCGCCGAGTACGCCCGCGCCGGCGGCAGCGACGCCTGCCTGCTGTTCCACTCCGCCGAGGCCGGTACCGCCGCCATCGCGCGCCTGGCCCGCCGCGGTCGCGGCCTGCCGGCGCGGGTGATCCCGGTCGAGGTGTGGAGCGCGGACGCGGTCGGGCTGGACCTGATGCTGGGCAGTCTCGCGCTCGGCGCCTGCCAGGTGGCGGTGCTCGCCGCCGGCAGCCACGACGCCGCGCCGCTGACGGCGCAGGCCGGGCACGGTCAGACCATTCTTACTGCGCTCGGCTATGGCGGCGAACACCTGCGCGTGATCGAGGCCGACGCCGACGACTGGCAGGCGCTCGAGCGCGCGCTGTACGACTGGGCGCCCGCGGCCGGCGTCGCCGAGCCGGCGCGCTTCCTGCTCTTGCCGAAGAAGCGCGAGACGCTGGACTTCGCGCTGCGCCATCTGGTCGCCCACGCGCCTGCCGCCACGACGCCCGCCGGCCTGCCCGCGGCGATCGCCTTGAAGGCTGGCGCGCCCTTCGGCCAGGTGCTGGCGTCCGACGCCTGTACGCTCTGCATGTCCTGTACCGGCGCCTGTCCGGCCGGCGCGCTGCGCGCCGCGAGCGACGCCTACCGCCTCGAGTTCGTCGAGAAGAACTGCCTGCAGTGCGGGCTGTGCGAGGCCTCCTGTCCGGAGTCCGCGATCGCCCTCGAGCCGCGTCTGCTCCTCGGCGAGTATGGCAAGGAAGGCGCACGCAAGGCCCGCACGCTGCGTGAGGCCGACATCTTCCACTGCACCGCCTGCGGCAAGGCCATGGGCGCCGCGCCGCTGATCGAATCCATGATCGCCCGCCTGTCCGGCCACTCGATGTTCGCCGGCGAGGCCGAGCGCGCGCGGCTGCGCATGTGCGCCGACTGCCGGGTGATCGACATGATGAAGGCCGGATCCGCCGTGAAGGCCTGGGACCTCACTGAATGAACGACTCCGAATGAAAGACGCCGCCATCTCCATTCAGCCGCAGCCGACCTGGTCGGACGAGGATCGCGCGCGCGCCGAGCACTACGCGCTGATCGCCCGCCTGTTACACGCCGCGCCCGACGACGCGCTGCTGGCCGCGCTGGCGCAGACCGGGCGCACGCTCGGCGGCGAGGCCGGCGAGCTGCCGCGCGCCTGGGCCGCCCTGGGAGCCGCCGCGCAGGCGATGCCGCAGCAGGCGGTGGCCGACGAGTTCGACGCCTTGTTCGTCAGCGTCGGCAAGCCCGAGGTGATGAGCAACGGCTCCTGGTACCTCACCGGCTTCCTGCAGGAGGAGCCGCTCGCCGAGCTGCGCGACGATCTCGCCGTGCTCGGTCTGGGTCGCCGCCCGGGTGTCACCGAGACCGAGGACCACATCGCCGCGCTCGCCGAGGTCATGCGCCACTTGGTGCTGACCGGGCCGGACGAGGCTGGGCTGGCACGCCAGCGGCAGTTCTTCGGTCGTCACCTCGCGCCCTGGTACGCGCAGTTCGCGGGCGCGCTGGCGGCGGCGCCGAAGGCGGATTTCTACGCGAAGGTCGGTGGCCTGCTGGCGGCCTTCATGGACATCGAGCGCGAGGCGTTCGACATGCTGGAGGCGGCGGCGCGCTGAGCGCAGCTGCCGTCGAGACGATGCCGGGCCGGCAGGGGCCGCTCCGGCGCATAGAGGGGAGAGCGAGGATGAAGGACGAAAACACCAAGCTGTCGCGCCGCAACTTCCTGGCCGCGATCGGAGCCGGTGGGGCGGCGAGTGCCGCCGCGCTGGCGGCGACCGCCGCGCAGGCATCGCCGGTCACCGCCAAGGTGGTCGAGGACGCGCGCCGCGAAGTCGCCGACCAGGGCGTGAGCGAGCACATGCGCAATTACTACCGCACGACGCGGATCTGAGGAGGACGCGAGGATGTTGACCAAGAAATCCGCGACCGCCGCGACCAGTGCGCGGCGCCTGCGTGGCGCTTCGGCACGCCAGCTCGGCCACACCATGGACCGCCGCGCCTTCCTCAAGCGCTCCGGCCTCGGGGTGGGCGCCGGTGCGCTCGCCACCCAGCTGCCCTACAACTTCATCGGTGCCGCCGATGCGGCCGCGCCTGCGGGGGCGGCACGCGGCGAGGGCAAGGCCGAGGTGCGCCGCACCGTGTGCACCCACTGTTCGGTGGGCTGTGCCAGTGACGCCATCGTGCGCAACGGCGTGTGGGTGCACCAGGAGCCGGTGTTCGACTCGCCGATCAACCTCGGCGCGCACTGTGCCAAGGGCGCGGCCCTGCGCGAGCACGGCCACGGCGAGTACCGCCTGAAATATCCGATGAAGCTGGTGGACGGCAAGTACCAGAAGATCTCGTGGGAACAGGCGCTGAACGAGGTCGGCGACCGCCTGCTGAAGATCCGCGCGGAGTCCGGCTCCGACGCGGTGTACTGGATCGGCTCCAGCAAGCACAACAACGAGCAGGCCTACCTGCTGCGCAAGTTCGTCTCCTTCTGGGGCACCAACAACTGCGACCACCAGGCGCGCATCTGCCACTCCACCACGGTGGCGGGTGTGGCGAACACCTGGGGTTACGGCGCGATGACGAACTCCTACAACGACATGCAGAACGCCAAGGCGATGCTGTTCATCGGCTCGAACGCGGCCGAGGCGCACCCGGTGTCGCTGCTGCACATCCTGCACGCCAAGGAAAATGGCGCCAAGATGATCGTGGTGGATCCGCGCTTCACCCGCACCGCGGCCAAGGCCCACCAGTACATCCGCATCCGCTCGGGCACCGACGTGCCCTTCCTGTTCGGCCTGCTGTACCACATCTTCCAGAACGGCTGGGAAGACAAGCAGTACATCGACGACCGCGTCTTCGGCATGGACAAGATCCGCGAGGAAGTGCTCGCCAAGTGGACGCCCGACAAGGTCGAGGAAGCCTGTGGCGTGCCCGAGGACCAGATGCTGCTGGCTGCGCGCACCATGGCCGAGAACCGCCCGAGCACCATCGTCTGGTGCATGGGCCAGACCCAGCACTCGATCGGCAACGCGATGGTGCGCGCCTCCTGCATCCTGCAACTCGCGCTCGGCAACATCGGCAAGGCGGGCGGCGGTGCCAACATCTTCCGCGGCCACGACAACGTGCAGGGCGCGACCGACGTCGGCCCCAACCCCGACTCGCTGCCCGGCTACTACGGCCTCGCGGCGGGCTCGTGGAAGCACTGGTCGAGCGTGTGGGGCGTGGACTACGAGTGGGTCAAGGGCCGCTACGCCTCGCAGGAGCTGATGGAGAAGTCCGGCATCACGGTATCGCGCTGGATCGACGGCGTGCTCGAGAACAAGGACCTCATCGACCAGCCCGCCGGCAACCTGCGCGCGGTGGTGTACTGGGGCCACGCGCCCAACTCGCAGACGCGCGGCGCCGAGATGGTCGAAGCGATGAAGAAGCTCGACACCCTGGTGGTGATCGACCCCTATCCGTCCGCGACCGCGGCGATGGCGGCGATGGTGAGGAAGGACGGCGTGTACCTGCTGCCGGCCTGCACGCAGTTCGAGACCACCGGCTCGGCCACTGCGTCGAACCGTTCGCTGCAGTGGCGCGAGAAGGTCATTGAGCCGCTGTTCGAGTCCAAGCCCGACCACACCATCATGTACGCGTTTGCCAAGAAGTTCGGCTGGGGCGAGCAGTTCGTGAAGAACATCAAGGTGGAGAAGGACGCCCAGGGCTGGGACGAGCCGAGCATGGAGGACACGCTGCGCGAGATCAACCGCGGCACCTGGACCATCGGCTACACCGGCCAGTCGCCCGAGCGCCTCAAGCTGCACATGAAGCACATGCACACCTTCGACGTGAAGACGCTGAAGGCGGTGGGCGGCCCCTGCGACGGCGAGTACTTCGGCCTGCCGTGGCCGTGCTACGGCACGCCCGAGATGAAGCACCCCGGCACGCCCAACCTCTACGACACCTCCAAGCACGTGATGGACGGCGGTGGCAATTTCCGCGCCAACTTCGGCGTGGAGAAGGACGGTGTGTCGCTGCTCGCCGGCGCGGGCTCGGCCTCCAAGGGCGCCGACCTGCAGATGGGCTACCCCGAGTTCGACCACGTGCTGTTGAAGAAGCTGGGCTGGTGGGGCGAGCTCACCGAGGCCGAGAAGGCCGCGGCCGAGGGCAAGAACTGGAAGACCGACCCCTCGGGCGGGATCATCCGCGTCACGATGAAGAACCACGGCTGCCATCCCTTCGGCAACGCCAAGGCACGCGCGGTGGTGTGGAACTTCCCCGACCCCGTCCCGCAGCACCGCGAGCCGATCTACTCGCCGCGTCCGGACCTGGTCGCCAAGTACCCGACCCACGACGACAAGCTCAAGTTCTGGCGCCTGCCCACCCTGTACAAGTCGATGCAGGAGAAGGTGAAGGACATCTCCAAGGACTACCCGCTGGTGATGACCTCCGGCCGCCTGGTCGAGTACGAGGGGGGCGGCGAGGAAACCCGCTCCAACCCCTGGCTGGCCGAGCTGCAGCAGGAGATGTTCGCCGAGGTGAATCCGAAGGACGCCAACGATGCGGGCTTCCGCAACGGCGAGTACATCTGGGTCGAGTCGCCGACCAAGGCGAAGCTCAAGGTGCGCGCCCAGGTCACCCAGCGCGTGGCGCCGGGCACGGTCTTCCTGCCCTTCCACTTCTCCGGCTGGTGGCAGGGCAAGGACATGCTCGAGTTCTACCCCGCGGGTGCGGCCCCGGTCGTGCGCGGCGAGGCGGTCAACACCGCCACCACCTACGGCTACGACTCGGTGACCATGATGCAGGAAACCAAGACCACCCTGTGCCGCGTGAGCAAGGCCTGAGGACGAGGAGAGTAAAAGATGGGACGCATGAAATTCCTCTGTGACGCCGAGCGCTGCATCGAGTGCAACGGCTGCGTCACCGCGTGCAAGAACGAGCACGAGGTGCCCTGGGGCGTGAACCGCCGCCGGGTGGTGACGATGAACGACGGCGTGCCGGGCGAGCGCTCGATCTCGGTGGCCTGCATGCACTGTTCGGACGCGCCGTGCATGGCGGTGTGCCCGACCGACTGCTTCTACAAGACCGAAGACGGCGTGGTGCTGCACGACAAGGACAAGTGCATCGGCTGCGGCTACTGCTTCTACGCCTGTCCGTTCGGCGCGCCGCAGTTCCCCAACGGTCCGGCGGCCTTCGGTGCGCGCGGCAAGATGGACAAGTGCACCTTCTGCGCCGGCGGCCCGGAAGCCGACGGCAGCACGGCCGAGTACGAGAAGTACGGCTCCAACCGCCTCGCCCAGGGCAAGCTGCCGTTGTGTGCCGAGATGTGCTCGACCAAGGCGCTGATCGCCGGCGATGCCGACGTGGTGGCCAACATCTTCCGCGAGCGCGTGCTGCGTCGCGGTGGGGGTGCCGAGGTGTGGGGCTGGGACGCCGCCTACGGTGGCGGCGAGCAGAAGCGCGAACGCAAGCGGGAGGGCCAGTCATGAGCGCCAAGATGATGAAACGCCTGCCGTGCGCGGTGCTCGCCGTTTCCGCGCTGCTCGGCCTTTCGGCGTGCAGCGAGGTGCCGCAGGTCAGCGTCTACGAGCAGGGCCAGTACCGCGGCAAGTCCGACACCCGCCCCTGGGAAGGCGGCGAGTTCAAGGGCGATCGCGCGGCCTGGGAGAAGGCGCTCAAGGAGCGTTCCCGCGGTCAGAACGAGTACAACCGCATCCAGTGAGGAGATCGTCATGACGACACACGCGATGCGGGGGCAGCGCGGCGGCTGGCTGGCCGTGCTGCTGCTCGCGCTCATGCTGTGGGTGACGGCGCTGCCGCTGCAGGCGGCCGAGCCGCAGCACGGCAGCACAGCGGCCGACCAGGCCGAGCGCCAAGTCGAGCGCCCGCTCAATAATGCGCCGGTATGGCGGGCAGTGCGCTCGGGTGAGGAACACTTCACCACCGTGCGCGGCCCCGAGGCCGGCGTGCTGATCCAGAGCGAAGGCAACACCTGGCGTCAGCTGCGCAACGGCCCGGTCACGCTCTACGGCGGCTGGCTGCTCATCCTGGTGCCCGCGGCCATCCTGCTGTTCTGGCTGGTCAAGGGCACGATGAAGCTGCACGGTGCCAAGACCGGGCGCAAGATGCAGCGCTTCTCGGGCTTCGAGCGCTTCGTGCACTGGGGCACGGCGATCAGCTTCCTGCTGCTTGCCGTCACCGGGGTGGCGATCCTGTTCGGCAAGCATGTGCTGTTGCCGCTGGTCGGCCATGGCGGGCTGGGCGTGCTGCTCAACGCCGGCAAGCTGGTGCACAACTACGTCGGTCCGCTGTTCGGGGTCTTCGTGGTGCTGATGTTCTTCGCCTTCTTGCGCGACAACGTGTGGCGGCCGATCGACGCGGAGTGGATCCGCCGCGCCGGCGGCCTGCTCGACGGCAGCCACGTGCCTTCGGGGCGCTTCAACTTCGGCGAGAAGACCTGGTTCTGGTTCGGCGTCACCTTCCTCGGCCTCACCGTGGCGATCTCCGGCCTGATCATGGACTTCCCGAACCTGGGTGACTGGAGCCGTGCCGACATGCAGACCGCGAACATCGTGCATGCGATCGGCGCCATCCTGATGCTGGGGCTGGCCTTCGGCCACATCTACATGGGCACGCTCGGCGCCGAAGGCGCCTACGAGTCGATGAAGACCGGCTACGTCGACGAGACCTGGGCGCGCGAGCACCACGAGCAGTGGTATCACGACGTCAAGGCGGGAAAGTCCGGGCATCCGTGAGCAGGGTGATCGACGTCGGCGGTCTTCGATAAAGATTCGCGGCTGCCGCCGCTCCTACAGGGGCCGGTGAAGGTGTGGTGGTTTGCGTAGGAGCGCCGGAAGGCGCGAAGGCGGCGGCGGAGAGGGCGCGCGCCGCTTGGCGGAACGCTGTGTTCGCGGCTGCCACCGCTCCTACAGGGGCCGTGGGGGGGAGTTTTGGGTAGGAGCGGCGGAAGCCGCGAGCTTTTGCGTGCCGCTTCGGCAGCGCCGCTCACGGGATTGCCCTGGCATCCCTGAGCGGCAGGCCGGTTCGCCGGCTGGCGGGCGCTACAATGCCGCCTTTTCATCCGTCCGGAGCGCCCCATGGCCGAAGCCTTCTTTTCTCCCTGCCCGCGCGGGCTCGAGCCGCTGCTCGCCGACGAGCTTGCCGACCTGGGTGCGCGTGCGGCGCGGACGGTCCATGGCGGGGTCGCGTGGGAAGGCGACTGGGCGGCCTGCCAGCGCGCCAACCTCGAGAGCCGCCTCGCCACCCGCGTGCTGTGGCGGGTGGCGCAGGGGCGCTACCGCGCCGAAGTCGACATCTACAAGCTCGCCTACAGCGTGACCTGGGCGAAGTGGTTCACCGCCGACGACACCCTCCGCATCTACGTCACGGCGCAGAAATCGCCGCTGAAAAGCCTTGAGTTCATCACCCTGCGGGTGAAGGACGCAGTGTGCGACCACTTTCGTGCCGTCGCCGGCCGCCGGCCGAACGTGGATACCGCGAACCCGGTGGTGCGCATCCATGTTTTCCTGACCGCGGACACGGCCACGCTGTATGTCGACACCACCGGCGAGCCGCTCTACAAGCGCGGCTACAAGCCGGCCGCGGTGGAGGCGCCGCTCAAGGAGAACCTCGCCGCCGGCATCCTGCGACTCACCGGCTGGCAGCCCGACGAGGCGCTGGTCGATCCGATGTGCGGCAGTGGCACCTTCCTCATCGAGGCCGCGCAGATGGCACTCGACATCGCCCCCGGGCTGGGCCGCGGCTTCGCGTTCGAGCGCCTGCGCATCCACGATCGCAGCGCCTGGGCGGCAGTGCGGCGGGCGGCCGAGCAGCGCCGCAAGCCGGCGCGCGTGCTGCCGATCTTCGGCTCGGACATCGTCGGCGAGTGGGTGCGACGCAGCCGCCTGAACCTGGACGCCGCCGGGCTTGCCGACTGCGTTCGCCTCGACCGTGCCGACGTGCTCGAGCGCACGCCGCCGGCCGCCGCCGGGGTGATGGTGGCCAATCCGCCCTACGGCGTGCGCATCGGCGAGAGCGACGAGCTGGCTGCCTTCTATCCGAAGCTCGGCGACGCCCTCAAGCAGCGCTGGGGCGGCTGGCGCTGCTATCTGTTTACCGCCGACCCCGAGTTGCCGAAGCGGATCGGGCTCAAGGCAACACGGCGCACGCCGCTTTTCAACGGTGCGCTCGAGTGCCGGCTGTTCGAATACCGCATGGTCGCCGGCAGCAATCGCGATCGCCCGCCGCGCCCGGCGGACTGAGGCCGGCAGGACGGGCAGCGCTTACAGGATGCCGAGGTTCTTGAGTCCGGCGCTGCCCGCGCCGTGTTCGCCGTGGCGGCTGTTGAGCTTGATCTGCAGACGCAGGTCATTGACCGAGTCGGCGTTGCGCAGCGCGTCCTCGTAGCTGATCAGCTCGTCCTCGTAGAGCTGGAACAGCGACTGGTCGAAGGTCTGCATGCCGAGTTCGCGCGAGCGCTTCATGACCTCCTTGATCTCGGGCACGTTGCCCTTGAAGATCAGGTCGGCGATCAGCGGCGAGTTGAGCAGCACCTCCACCGCGGGTGCGCGGCCCTTGCGGTCCTTCAACGGCAGCAGGCGCTGCGAGATCATGGCGCGCAGGTTGAGCGAGAGGTCCATCAGCAGCTGCGTGCGCCGTTCTTCAGGGAAGAAGTTGATGACACGGTCGATCGCCTGGTTGGCGCTATTGGCGTGCAGCGTCGCCAGGCACAGGTGGCCGGTTTCGGCGAAGGCAATCGCGTAGTCCATGGTCTCGCGGTCGCGGATCTCGCCCATCAGGATCACGTCGGGCGCCTGGCGCAGGGTGTTCTTGAGCGCGGTCTGCCAGGACTCCGTGTCGATGCCGATCTCGCGCTGCGACACGATGCAGTTCTTGTGCGTGTGCACGAACTCGATCGGATCCTCGATCGTGATGATGTGGCCGTAGGTGTTCTCGTTGCGGTAGTCGACCATCGACGCCAGCGAGGTCGTCTTGCCGGTGCCGGTGCCGCCGACGAAGATCACCAGGCCGCGCTTGGCGAGTGCGACCTCGGTCAGCACCGGCGGCAGGCCGAGTTCCTTGAAGTTGGGGATCTTCTGCGGGATCGTGCGCAACACCAGGCCGACACGGCCTTGCTGCACGAAGGCGTTGGCGCGGAAGCGGCCGATCCCGGCGGGCGAGATGCCGAAGTTGCATTCCTTGTGTGCTTCGAAGTCCGCCGCCTGGCGGTCGTTCATGACGGCGCGCGCCAGTTCCGAGGTGTGCTGCGGCTGCAGGATCTGGTTGGACTGCGGCACGATCTTGCCGTCGATCTTGATCGCGGGCGGAAAGCCGGCGGTGATGAAGAGGTCGGAGCCGTTCTTCTGCAGCATCAGCCGCAGCAGGTCGTGCATGAATTTGAGGGCCTGGTCGCGTTCCATTGCTGCGTGCTCCTGCCGGCGTCGCCGCCGTGTTCGGGAATGCCGCTCAGGCGGCGAAGCTGTCCTTGTTCTGCGCCTTCACGCGCGCTTCTGCAGCCGATACCACGTTGCGTCGCACCAGGTCGGCGAGGCACTGGTCGAGGGTCTGCATGCCCACATTCTGACCGGTCTGGATCGAGGAATACATCTGCGCGATCTTGTTCTCGCGGATCAGGTTGCGGATCGCCGGGGTGCCGATCATGATCTCGTGCGCGGCCACCCGGCCCTGGCCGTCCTTGGTCTTGAGCAGGGTCTGCGAGATCACCGCGCGCAGGGATTCGGACAGCATCGAGCGCACCATGTCCTTCTCGGCCGCGGGGAAGACGTCGACGATACGGTCGATGGTCTTGGCCGCCGATGAGGTGTGCAGGGTGCCGAACACCAGGTGGCCGGTCTCGGCCGCGGTGAGGGCGAGGCGGATCGTCTCGAGGTCGCGCATCTCGCCCACCAGGATGACGTCGGGGTCCTCACGCAGCGCAGCGCGTAGCGCGTTGTTGAACGACATCGTGTCGCGGTGCACCTCGCGCTGGTTGATCAGGCAGCGCTTGGATTCGTGCACGAACTC
>JAKLLJ010000051.1 GCA_023150215.1 Thauera sp.
GAGCCGGGCGATCGCTTTCGTGCGCTGGCCGACAGCGGCACGGTGGCCGAGATCCTTGCGGGTTCGGGCTGGCCCGGGCTGGAGGAAGCGCAGGCGCGCAGCCACTGGCAGCGGCTCTTCGACCAGGCGCGCACGCTCGCGGCGCTGCGGTCGGCCGCCACGGCGGAGCGCGCGGCCGAGGAGGCGGCCTCTTTCGGGCGTCTTGCGCGGCTGCTGTTCCCGGACGAGCCCGGCCTGCAGCGCCTGATCGCCCACTACCTCACGCTCGGCGACCTGATCGCGGTGCGCGCACGCATGATCGGCATCGGCACGATCGGCGGCAAGGCGGCGGGGATGCTGCTCGCGCGCGCGATCGTTCGCCGTGATCTGCCCGAGCTCCATGCGCGGCTCGAGGCCCACGACTCCTTTCATGTCGGCAGTGAGGTCTTCGACACCTTCTTCACGATCAACGGACTGTGGTGGGTGCGCCGCCGCCAGCGCGATCCGGACGGCTTCCTGCAGGGCCTGGACGGCGACGAGGGCGCCCGCGCGCGCATCCTGCGTGGACGCTTCCCGGAGGCGACGCTGCGCCAGTTCGAGGCCATGCTCGATTATTTCGGCGAGTGGCCTTTCATCGTGCGCTCGAGTTCGCGGCTCGAGGACCGCTACGGCAACGCCTTCGCCGGCCAGTACGACAGCGTGTTCTGCGCCAACCGCGGCACGCGCGCGGAGCGTCTCGCCGACCTGCTCGATGCGGTTCGCCGCGTCTATGCAAGCACGCTGTCCGATGAGGCGCTGCGCTACCGCAAGCGCCGCGGGCTGCTCGATGAGCACGAGCAGATGGCGCTGCTGATCATGCGGGTGTCGGGGACGGCCGGCGGGCGCTATTTCAACCCGCACGCCGCCGGGGTCGGCCTGTCGGTGAATCCCTATCCGTGGAATCCGCGTATCGACATGAAGGCCGGGGTGGTGCGCCTGGTCGCCGGGCTGGGCACGCGCGCGGTCGATCGCAGCGACGACGACTACACCCGGCTGATCGCGCTCGATGCGCCCGATTTGCGCCCGGAAACCAGCTTCAGCGCGATCGCACGCCACGCCCAACGCCGCATGGACAGCCTCGACCTCGAACGCAAGGCGGTGGTCTGCGGCCCCTTCGCCGAGCTCGTCCATGGCCAGGCAGATTTTCCGCACGCTTTGTTCACCACCCGCGAGGCCGAGGACCGACCGGCCTTCCTGACCTTCGATGGCCTGATCGCACACACCGGCTTCGTGGCCGACCTGCGCGCGCTCCTTGCCGCCCTGCATGCCGCCTATGCGCACCCGATCGAGATCGAGTTCGCGCTCAACTTCACCCCCGATGGCGGCTACCGGGTCAGTCTGCTGCAGTGCCGCCCAATGCAGGTGCGCAGCCTGGATGGCGTGCGCAACGTCCAGCCGCCGGCCGATGCGCCGCGCCTGCTCGAGGCGCGCGGCGCAGTGATCGGGCCGAGCCGGACGATCCGTCCGGATCGCATCATCCTCGTGCGCCCGGCCGCCTTCGCTGCGCTCGACCAGGCGCAGCGCTTGGCAGTCACGCGCGTCCTCGGTCGCCTCAATGCCCTGCCCGGCGAGCACTGCGTGCTGATGCTCGGCCCGGGGCGCTGGGGGTCCCGTGATCCGTTTCTCGGCATCCCGGTGCTGTTCTCGGAGATCAACCGGGTGGCCGCGCTGTGCGAGATCGTCGCCATGCACGAGCATCTGGTGCCCGACGTCTCGCTCGGCACCCATTTCCTCAACGAGCTGATCGAGGCCGACCTGCTGTACTTCGCGCTGTTTCCGAAGATGGCCGGCAATGCCCTCGACGAGGCCGCCATGCTGTGCTGGCCGAACCGGCTCGCCGCGCTGCTGCCCCAGGACGTGCAGTGGAGCGCGGTGATTCACGTCGCCGAACCGGTGAGCGGGCTGCTGACCCTGTATGCGGATGCGCCTGGCCAGTGCGTGACCGTGGTCGGACCGGCACCCTGTGCGCCCGCGGCGCCGGTCGACGATCGCGCTTGATCCACTTCAAGCGGTGACGACGGACTTGCGGGTAGCATGGCGGCCTTTGCATCCAACCGGAGATCGTGCATGCGCTTTCGTATCCTGATTGCTGCGCTCCTTGCGAGCTGTGCCGTCGCAGCACCTGCCGTGGCCGCCGATGAGGTGCGGGCGCAACCGAAGCTGCAGTCGCCCGCCGACGAGTTGCCGCGTCCGACCGACGAGCGCCTGCGCGAGGGCATGGTGCGCCTGCGCGACACCATTGCGCAGGGGTTGTCCGCCAATCTCGACGAGGCGGGCCACGTCGCGCTTGCCGGGCAGATCATCGACCAGGTCGCGGCGATCAGCGCGGGACGCGATTTCCATAACCGTGCCGGTCGTCACCTGCAGTGGCTGCTCGGCGACGTCACCGATGGCGCCGGCCTGATGCGCGATGCACCCCGCCTCGCCGCGAAGCGGCTGGGCCTGCTGCGTGCGGCCGAGACGCTGAACTTCTACGGTCGCGAATACGACCACCCCGGGTGGACGCCGCTCAAGCCGTGAGTGAGGTGGCGCTCGGCTGCTGGCGATGACGCGCGCCCTGCGCATCCATGCGGGGCCGGCGGCGCGCGCCCGGCTGCGCGATCGCGGCCTCCGGCCAGGCGACGTGCTCGCCGTGCCCGGTGCGGCGGGTGGCCCCAAGGGCCTGGTCCTCAATGCGCTCGACCGCTTCCTGTTCGGCCACTGGCTGGCGGGTGAGGGCGCGCCGGTGCATCTACTCGGGGCTTCGATCGGCGCCTGGCGCATGGCGAGCGCCTGCGTGGGCGATGCCGATGCGACGCTTGCCGAGATGGCCCGCCACTACATCGAGGAAAGCTATCTCGACGCCGATGCGGTGGCGCGTGCACGCCAGCAGACCGGACGCCGTGTGCCACAACCCGGTGCGGCCGCGGTCAGCCGGGCGTTGCGGGCACGACTGAGCACGCATCTGGGCGCGCGCATCGGCGAACTGCTGCAGCATCCGCGCTTTCGCCTGCACCTATTCACCAGCCACGGCGTGCATCCGCTGCTGCGCCGGGAGGGGCGCCTGCGCACGCTGGCAGGCTATGCCGCAGCCTATGCAGCCAACCTGCGCTGCCGTGCCGCGATGGGCAACTGGCTCGAACGCGTGGTGTTCTCCGATCCGCGCACGGCGCTGCCCTTCGATGCCAGCGACTACGCCGGGCGTGTGTGCGCACTGCGCACGGACAACGCCTTCGAGGCGCTGGTGGCGAGTTGCTCGATCCCGTTCTGGCTCGAGGCGGTGCATGACATCCCGGGCGCGCCGCCCGGTGCCTATTGGGACGGCGGCATCACCGACTATCACCTGCACCTGGACTACGCGTCCGCGCTGCGTCACCGCGACGGCGCGGACGATGCGCCGCGGCTGGTCTTGTACCCGCACTTCCAGCCGACAGTGGTGCCGGGCTGGCTCGACAAGCGCCTGTCGCACCGCCACGGTGCCACCGCACGCCTGGACAACGTGGTGCTGCTGGTTCCGGATGCGGACTGGATCGCTCGCCTGCCCAATGGCAAATTGCCCGATCGCCGCGACTTCAAGGCCTACGGCGTCGATCACGGCGCACGCGCCCTCGTCTGGCGACGGGCGCTGGCGGAGAGCCAGCGCCTGGCGGACGACTTCGCCCAGATCGTCAGCAGTGGCGGGGCGATCGAGGCCGAGCCGCTCGCACGCCGCTGAGGGCGCGTGCATGCGGATGTCCGGGTGACCGGCGCCGGGTTCTTCGCCCGCCGCCGTGCGCTGAACGACGCCGGGCCTGCGGCGCACGGAATTCTTCAGGCGGCCTTGCGCAGGGCGCTGACCCACTCGATCATCTTGCGGTTGGCTTCGGGCATCGGCGCCTCGAGAAAGCTCACCACGAAACGGTCGGGCAGTTCGGCAAAGCCAATCGAGCGCGGTCGAACGGCCATCATCGCGGGGTCGAGCAGCTTGACGCCGAAGCAGAAGATCAGATTCTTGGCGGCGAGGATGTCGGGCCTGATCTCGCCACCGATCTGCCGGGTATGGCTTAGGTGGTCGAAGGTGGCGATCAGGCGCACGGTCGGATCGGCCGCCGCCCTGGCCTCGATCGCCTTCAGCAAATCGTCGAGGTGGGCGTACTCGGTCTCGTTCTTGGCGAGTTCGAGGACGTGGATCGGGTACTTGTCGGCGAGCAGCTTGCTTTGCATGGGCGTGACTCCTGTGGTCGGGATTCGCTTGGTTTGCGGGTTGGCGCAGCTGTCCACTAACAGGAAGCGTGCCAGCTTCTTCCGAGGGGGTGATGCCGCGCCGCTTCAGGGGCGGGGCACACCGGCAGCGCAGCGCACAGCGTAGCGGGACTGCCACCCCCGCCGCAGTGGCAGCACTGGATGTCAAGTGGCAGTTTGCGCCGCTGCGGCGTGCCGGAGCGAAGATCGCGGTGCAGCGGCCGCCGACTAGGCGTTGGGGGTGGGCGTCAGCGTCCGAAGCTGTCCGGCATCTGTACCGCGACCACTTCACCGCGCGCGGTCGCCACGCCATTGACGCGCACTTCGGATTCGATCACGACCTTGCGGCCCTTGATCTCCTTGACGCGGCCGCGAAGCTCGAGCTCCGGGCCGAGCGGGGTCGGCTTCAGGTAATTGACGTGCAGCGAGCCGGTGACGAAACGCAGCGGCGGCAGGCTGTCCATCGCACGGTTCTCGGCACGGTAGGCGGCTGCTGCGGCCGTGCCGGTGCTGTGGCAGTCGATCAGCGAGGCGATCAGCCCGCCATAGACGAAGCCAGGCACCGCGGTATGCTCGGGGCGCGGCGTGTAGCGGGTTACGGTTTCGTCGCCGTCCCAGTGGGTCTTGATCTGGTGGCCGTGGCCGTTGAGGCGGCCACAGCCGTAGCAATGGGCGACGTTCTCGGGGTAGAAATCCTGGAAGGCGGGCACGATCGATCTCTATCAGTGAAAGGTGAAATGGATCTTAGGTCGCTCACCTTCCGCTGGCCATTGCGGGATCGGACGACGATCGTGCAAACCCCGCCAAGGTACGCGCCGTGCTAGACCGAGGACCTCAGATGGGCCCGGTAGCGCTCGACCAGGCCCCGGGTGCTGGCGTCGTGGGCGTCCTCGCCGGCTTGCGGCGCCAGCGGGTCGAGCTCGCCGAGCACGCGTGCGGCGAGCTGCTTGCCAAGTTCGACGCCCCACTGGTCGAAGCTGTTGATGTCCCAGATCACGCCCTGCACGAAGGTGCGGTGCTCGTAGGCGGCGATCAGCGCACCCAGCATGAACGGATCCAGGCGCTCGAGCAGCAAGGTGTTGCTCGGCCGGTTGCCGGAGAACACGCGGTGCGGCAGCAGGGCGCGGATACGCGCTGCGGGCAGGCCGGCGGCGCACATCTCGGCCTCGGCCTCGTCCGCGCTACGACCGCGCATCAGCGCCTCCGCCTGGGCGACCAGGTTGGCGAAGGCGATGCGATGCAGGCCTTCGTCCTCGCGCCCGGCATCGAGCACGCCGATGAAATCGACCGGCACCGGCTGGGTGCCCTGGTGCACGAGCTGGAAGTAGGCGTGCTGGCCGTTGATGCCTTGCTCGCCCCACAGCACCGGGGCGGTGCGAACGCCCACCGGCGCGCCGTCGTGGCGCACCGACTTGCCGTTGGATTCCATGTCGAGCTGCTGCAGATAGGCGGGCAGGCGATGCAGGCGCTGGTGGTAGGGTGCGATCAGCTGGCTGGAGGCGTCGAGGAAATTGACGTTCCAGATGCCGATCAGCGCCATCAGCACCGGCAGGTTGAGCGCCGCCGGTGCGCTGCGGAAATGTTCGTCCATCGCATGCGCGCCGGCGAGCAGCGCGTCGAAGCGCGCCGGGCCGAGCGCGAGCATGATCGGCAGGCCGATCGCGCTCCACAGCGAGAAGCGCCCGCCGACCCAGTCCCAGAAACCGAACATGTTGGCGCTATCGATGCCGAAGGCCTCGACCGCTGCGGCATTTGTCGACACGGCGACGAAATGCGCGCCGACCGCCGCCTCGTCACCGAGCGCGCCGACCAGCCAGGCACGTGCCGCGTGCGCGTTGGCGAGGGTCTCCTGCGTGGTGAAGGTCTTCGAGGCGACCACGAACAACGTGCTCTCGGGCGGGCAGCGTCGCATCACGTCGCGGATCTGCACGCCATCTACGTTCGACACGAAGTGCATGCGCAGGCCGCTGTCGGCGCAATCGGCAAGCGCCTCGCACACCATCGCCGGGCCGAGGTCCGAGCCGCCGATGCCGATGTTGACCACGTCGGTGATGTGTCCGCCGCGATGGCCGCGCCACTCGCCGCTGCGGACGCGCTCGCAGAAGGCGCGCATGCGGGTCAGCACCGCGTGCACCTCGGCAGCGACATCGACCTCGCCGACCGCCCATCGTGCGTCGGCGGGACTGCGCAGCGCCACGTGCAGCGCTGCGCGCGCCTCGGTGCTGTTGATGCGCTCGCCGGCGAACATTGCCTGCACGCGTGCGGCCAGCCCGACCTCATCGACGAGTGCAAGCAGCAGGGCGAATTCATCCTCCCCGAGCAGGTTCTTCGAGTAATCGAGCGTGATCCCGCAGGCGCTTGCCTGCATGCGTGCGGCCCGTGCCGGATCGTTGCGGAAGAGGGTGCGCAGCACAGGCAGCGGATGGGCGGTACGGCGTGCCTGCAGGGCCCGCCAGGCGGGCAATTGCTCGAGCTTGGACATTGCGTCGGAGGGTGGGTGTTCGATGCGTGGGGAATGAATGCGCAGTGGTGATGTTACCGACTGGAGGCGGCACTGTGTGCACCGCACTGCCCCTCGGCGCGGCAGGCGCGATCGCCCGTTCGGCGCTGCGCCTGCTTGATATACTCGGCGAACCATAAACATCAGCGAGTCGCCCTCCGGCATGCCGCTCAACATCCCGAATGCGCTGACCTGGGCGCGCATCGCCTTGATTCCGATCTTCGTCGGGCTTTTTTACCTGCCCGACGCGTTGATGCCGATCGCGACCAAGAACCTGGCGGCGACGCTGATCTTCGTCGCTGCGGCGGTCACCGACTGGTTCGACGGCTATCTCGCCCGCGCACTCGGTCAGACCTCGGCCTTCGGCGCTTTCCTCGACCCCGTCGCCGACAAGCTGATGGTCGCCGCGGCGCTGATCCTGCTGGTGCAGCTCGGTCGTGTCGATGCGCTGATCGCGGTGGTGATCATCGGGCGCGAGATCACGATTTCGGCACTGCGCGAATGGATGGCGCGTGTCGGACAGTCGGCGAGCGTCGCCGTGGCCTATGTCGGCAAGCTCAAGACGACCGCGCAGATGGTTGCGATTCCGATGCTGCTGTTCGATGCACCGCTGCTAGGCATCGACCTGAGCATGGCCGGGGAGATCCTCATCTATGTCGCGGCGGCGCTCACGCTGTGGTCGATGGGCTACTATCTGCGCCGTGCGATGCCGCTGCTGCGCGAGAATGGCGAGTGAAGCCCTTCGGCAAGAAAATCAGGCACCGAGGTTGACGAACGGAAAAATTTGCCTATAATGGCGCTCTTTCCCGAGCGGGAATAGCTCAGTTGGTAGAGCGCAACCTTGCCAAGGTTGAGGTCGCGAGTTCGAGACTCGTTTCCCGCTCCAGATGCGCTGCTTCGGAGTTCCACTGAATTCCGCAAGTGGTTGAAAAAAGGGACTTCGGTCCCTTTTTTCATTCCAGCGGCGTCCGCTGGAAGCCACCCCCAGCCACGGATTTTTAGTACATTTTCCAGTACATCAATCGGGGCGAGCGGCGGTTCGGTTTCCTCCGGGTGTGGTCCCGCTGCTGGCGGTACATCTCTCCTCAATCCAACGAGACGGGGAGATGTACGATGCCTCTCACAGACACAGCAATCCGTCTGGCCAAACCCACCGGCAGGGACTACACGCTCAAGGACGGGGACGGCCTGGCGCTCTTCGTCGGCGCCAGCGGGGCGAAGAACTGGCACTTCCGCTTTTCCTGGGCCGGCAAGCAACCCCGCATCTCGCTGGGCACCTACCCCGAGATCAGCCTCAAGGAAGCCCGCGAACTCAGGGATCAAGCCCGCGCGCTCGTCGCCAAGGGCGTCGACCCCCGCATCCACCGTCGGCAGGAACGCAAGGCGGCGCTCCTCGCCGCCTCCAACACCTTCGAGGCGGTATTTCGATCCTGGCGCGACTTCAAGGCGCTGAGCCTCAAGGCCGGGCGCCAAAGCACCCTGTCGCAGGTCGACCGCATCTTCAAGAAGGACCTGCTGCCGACGCTGGGCCCGCAATCCATCTTCGAGATCACGCGCGCCGATTTGCTGGAGGTCCTGCGCAAGATCGAGCGTCGCGGCGCACACACGACCGCCGAGAAGTGCCGGACCTGGTTCAACCAGCTCTTCCGCTACGCGATGGTCGAGGTCGAGCTGCAGAGCAACCCGGCGGCGGATCTCGACATCGTGGCGATGCCGAAGCCGCGCGTGAAGCACAACCCCTTTCTGCGCATGGAACAGCTCCCGGCGTTCCTGGTGAAGCTGCGCCACTATGGCGGCGATCTCAACACGCAACTGGGATTGCGCCTGCTGTTGCTCACCGGCGTGCGTACCGGCGAACTGCGCTCCGCGGTGCCGGAGCAGTTCGATCTCGAGCGCAGCCTTTGGATCGTTCCCCCGGAGAACGTGAAGCAACTGCAGGAGCAGATGCGCAAGAAGAACAAGGACTGCACGGAGATTCCGCCCTACCTGGTGCCACTGCCTCGGCAGGCTGTTGCGATCGTACGGGAACTGCTCCGCGCCAAGTCCCCAGCCCAGCGCTACCTGCTGCCACACCGCAGCAAGCCCAGGGAGCGCATCAGCGAGAACACCCTCAACGCCGCGCTCAAGCGCATGGGCTACAAGGACCAGCTCACGGGCCACGGTATCCGGGCGACGGTCTCGACCGCACTCAACGAGTTGGGCTACCACAAGGACTGGGTGGAGGCGCAGCTTTCCCATGCCGACACCAATCAGATTCGGGCGAGCTACAACCACGCCGAGTACGTGGAGCAGCGCCGGGCCATGATGCAGGACTGGGCGGACCGCTTGGACCAGTGGGAGATGCAAGGCCTGCAGGCCGATCCGGAGATGGCGCCCTCGATGCCGCGGGACCGTCGGCTGCCGCCCGTTCCCGCCGTCGAGCCCCTTCCGATCCGCGACGGTCATGTGGAGAGCGCACCCGCCGAGGTGGCGGCAGGCGAGGGCGATGAGTTGGAGAGATCCCCGGTGCTCACGCTCGTCGCGCGCAAGGATCAGCGTCCTCAGCCGGTCTTGACCGACATCCAGCGCGAACGGGCCCTGGTGCTGGCGACCTTCGAGTCGCCCCACAACCTCCCGCTGCCGGCGTTCGCCAAGCTGGTGGGCAAGTCGCGCCATCAGATCAACCGAGACATCCAGGCCCGTCGCCTGCTGTCGCTCAGCATGGGCAACCGGGGGCAGCGCATTCCGGACTGGCAGCTGGATCCGGTGCGCCAGGACTTCACTCGTGCCGTCCTGGCGCGCGTCGGCGACCTCGACAGCTGGATGTTATATCGCGCCCTGTGCGAGCCGGTGGATGCGCTGGGCGGACTGTCCCCGCTGGAGGCGGTGGTCGCCGGCGCCGCCCGCGACGCCATGCATGCGGTGCTTGGCGTCCTGGGTCTGCTCGGCGAGCCAGAACGCGCGGTGACGGCACTGAGGCAGGTGGTCTAGTGCGAATCCGGTGATGACGCCCCGTCCAGATCGCCCATGCGCATCGAACCGACGCGCATGGCGCGCCGGGCGAACCGGGACACGCTGTCGCTGGCTTCGGCTTTCGGCCGCAGCAGGTAGGTGATCAACTGCGGCGATAGCCCGGCCAGCGGTCGCATCACCACGCCGAGCGGGCGATAGGCCACGATCTGTGTGGCCGGCGCCAAGCCGGTGCCGTAGCCTGCAGCCACGAGGGTCATCATCAAGGCGGAGGACGCGACGCGCTCGGCCACGATTGGGGCGTCGGTCACGTCGTGAAGGATGCGATCGACTTGCCGATGGATGCCCGTGCAGGCTGTCGGATCCCATAACACCATCGGGTAGCGCAGCGCCTCGGGCAACGGGATGTGCGTGTAGGCGAGGAGGGGAGAGCGCGCCGGCACTGCGAGCGCAAGCGGCTCCCGCCAGATGGGCTCGGCAGTCAATCCGCTGCGCTCCTCTCCTGACGTCGCCAACCCGACATCGTACAAGCCAGTCAGCAAGCCCTCGATTTGGCGACCAAGGATGGCTTCGGAGAGCGAAAGCTCAACGTCCGGCTCCTCGCTGCGTTGATGGGCCAGAAGATGAGCCAGTGGTGGCTGAACACCGGCATCGCTGATGGCAAGCCGGAGCCTGGAGGCGCCGGGAGCATGCGTCGACATTGGCATCGTCCAAGTGGATGATCTCCCGGAGATTAGCATTAGTGAGTTAAATTTAACGTGGTTTAAGATGTGCTGATCTTCGACGCTTCTGCCGATGCAGAAGCGTCCGATACAACGCGGCCGTCCGGCCGGCTCCACCTCTTTCGAAGCTGAGCCCGCGCTCGCCTTTGGCGCCGCCGTGCGGGAGGCCCGGACCGCTCAAGGTATGGCCCAGGAGACGCTCGCACATCGTGCCGGGATCGAACGATCCCACATGGGCAAGATCGAGCGTGGGGAACACATGCCGACTCTGGCCTTGATCTTCCGAATCGCGCGAGCGTTGGGGTGCAGTGCGACGACGCTGATGGCGGAGACCGAGCAGAAGCTCGGAGAGCTCAAAGACGGGCAAGGATGATGGCGCAGTGGCGGGTTGGTTCAAAGCCGGAAATCCGCACTTCCTGACGGAGCGCAGGCTCAGCCTTGACGCGCACGCTGGGGCAGGGCGAGATTCACTGAGCAGCGAATATTCACTCTGAGTCGAACATTCGGTATAGTGCCGTTATTCGCTGTACAGGGAATAACGGCTGCCATGTTCCAGTCCCGCGCTATTGAACGCGTCCTCATCGAGCAGTTCCTGGAGTCGCTCCGGGGGCTGCCGGGGGTGCGCGCCGAGCCAGATGCGCTGGATTCTGCCGCCGAGATCGCTGATCGGGGATTCGATGCCAAGGTCGACCTGAGTGTCGCGGGCAAGTCGCTCGTCCTGCTACTAGAGATCAAGAAAGCCGTCTATCCCCGGGATGTACGCCAACTGCTTTGGCAGCTCAAGGCCCTGAATCTGGGACAGTACGTCGCCGATGCGCAGTCCCTGCTCCTGGCTGAGTCCATCTCCCCCGGCGCTAAGGAACTGCTTAGGGCCGAGCACGTTGGCTACTACGACAGCGGAGGAAGCCTGTTTCTGTCGGCTCCAGGCGCTTACATCTACATCGACAAGCCGCCCCCGAAGCCATTGGAGAAGTCGGTGCGCTCGCTGTTCTCCGGGCGACGCGCGCAGGTGTTGCACGCACTTCTGGTTCATCACGAGGACTGGTTCGGTGTCACCGAGGTAGCCGAACAGGCCCACGTCGCGCCATCGACCGCTTCGGATGTGCTGACCGAGTTGGACAAGTTCGACTGGCTTGTGTCGCGCGGGCAGGGGCCCGGCAAGGAACGCCATCTGCGCGAACCTGGTGCGCTGCTCGACGCCTGGGGCAAACAAGTCGCTTCCTCTCGCTCGCCGGCACTGCGTCGCTACTACGTGCCCGGTTTGAAGGCTGACGCTCTGATCGAACGGCTCGGGCAAGTCTTTGACGCGCACCGGGTCGACTATGCGGTGAGCTACGAAGCCGCAGCCCAGCGCTATGCACCGTTCCTGTCCGGCATCTCGCAGGTTCGCACATGGATGCTGCCCGGCTCCGCTGCTGACGCGGCGATAGCCGAACTGGGTGCACGCGTCGTGAGCGAAGGCGCCAACCTCGCGGTCATCGAAACGAAGTCGGCTGGGGAGTTGCTGTTCCGCCAGCAGGTCGGCGGCGTCTGGCTGGCAAGCCCCATCCAGATCTATCTCGATCTGTTGCGCGGAGAAGGTCGCGCCAAAGAGATGGCCGAACATCTCCGCAGGGAAAAGATCGGTTTCTGATGGCCAAGCCCAAGACACTCGATTGCTACAGCGACCAGTACACGCAGGACTGCGAACGTGTCCTCGTGACGCTGCTGCGTGGGCTTGGACCTTGGAAAGAGTCGGTCTATCTCGTCGGCGGTCTCACACCCCGGTATTTGGTGAGGGCGCGGCCACCCGTCGTACCGGCGCACGCCGGAACGCTGGATGTCGATATCGTGATCGACCTGCAGATCCTCGCCGACACTGAGGCGTATCACACGCTCGAAGACAACCTGAGGAAGATGGGCTTCGAGCGTGCCGAGAACGACAAGCGGCAGAAGCTCTCCTGGCGCTGGCAAACCCGCACCGAACACGGTGCCCTCATGGTGCTGGAACTCCTGGCGGATGCGCCGGAGATCGCTGGCGGCAAGGTGCAGCCGCTCCCAACCGATGGCACGATCTCGGCCCTCAACATTCCGCATTCGTCCATTGTCTTCGACCTGCATCAGATCAGCGAGATCGAGGCGGAACTGCTTGGGGGCGATGGCATTGCCGTCGAGAGGATCAAGCATGCCAACCTGGTCAGCTTCACTTGCCTGAAGGCATTTGCCTTCGACCAGCGCTTCGAGCGAAAGGACGCGCACGACCTGATTTACTGCATCGAGCATGCACCCGATGGAGGCGAGGCGGTCGCTGAGGCGTTCAGAAAGGAGCGTGAAGGGAAGCACGGCGAGGTGGTCAAGAGCGCACTTGCCATTCTGCGGTCCCGGTTTGCGCAGGTTGGCGGGACCGAGGGCTATCGCAAGGATGGGCCTGTCGCGGTGGCCAAGTTCGAGTTGGGCGAGAGCGACGAGCCGGGGCAGCGCGAGGCGCGAGCCTTGAGGCAGCGGCAAGCGAGCGATGTCATCGATCGGCTCCTCATCCGGATCGGCTAATGGGAGAGGGTGGCATGAATTTTCCGGCAGACATCAGAGGGTGCGCGCCGCGGGGTAGTGCAAGAAAGGGGCCGATGACAGAGCACGGATCTTTGACCCATGCCGCCGAAGGCGCGGCGCTCGGCTTCTACTTTCAGTCGCTCCATGCGCTGCGTGGCATCCTGGAGCAGCCCCATGACGACGCCGCCGTGTGCCTCGAGCGGCTCGACGACGTGGAATTCGTCTCGAACGGCGAGCCGCTTTTGGTGCAGCTCAAGCACTCGATGAGCGAGAAACCGGCTGCTGTGACGCTGGCCTCGCGTGCGCTCTGGCGCACGTTCAAGGCATGGATCGACGTGCTGCCGAAGGTGGTTCTGGAGGCAACGCGATTCCAGCTTGTTACGGTGGCATCTCTTGATGCCGAAGGCGTCCTGGGGAGTTTGCTCACGGAGTCCGCCGATCGCGAATCCCTGCATGTCAAACTGCTGCAGGAGGCGCGAAGGGTTGTGGACGCGCACGAGGCGGCTAAGCACGCTGGAACCCCACCCCATGCGGATAGAGTAGGAGGCTGCATGGCATTCCTCCAACTTGACGAAGACACGAGGCGCTCCCTGCTGTCCAAAATCACCGTGCGGCCGGGCAGCAGCAATATCACGGCCATCAGTGGTGAAATTGCGGACTGCCTGGTGAATTTCCCGCCGCAACAGCGCCCTGTCCTCTGCACGCGCCTCATTGAGTGGTGGGACCTGCAGGTCATCTTCACCCTGTGCGGCAAACGGGAGCGTTTCATTACCAAGCTCGAGGTCCAACTGAAGATTGCCGAACTCGCCGGAGAAATTGAGCGCGACGAGCTACTGCCGGATTTCGAGACGGCTCTGTTGCCCACGGACCATGTTCCGGATTCCATGCTCACGCGCCAGATCGAGCTGGTAGGTGGAACTCCCAGTGATGTGCGGCTAGCCGTTCGTGAAGAATGGCGGGCGCGCTCGCAGCGGCACAAGTGGATATCGGAGCGCCTTGACATGGCATCGCGCATCGTCAAGTACGACAGCTTGCTTCAGGAGAGGTGGCAGGATAAGCACGAGCGAATGTGCGAGGAGTGCGGCGAAGAGGAGGAAACTCACAAACGCCAGTGCGGGCACCAACTTCTGCGCTGGTCTTATGACCTCGCGCACACCGAGGTGCGACCCTTCGCCCCCAACTGGAGTGCGACCTACTATGTGCGCGGCAGCTATCAGGTGTTGGCCATCGACTTGCTGGTCGGCTGGCATCCGGACTTCAGGAGGCTTCTGGGGTCCAACTCATGAACCGCGCGCACGACATCTATGCAGAGACA
>JAKLLJ010000052.1:0-311 GCA_023150215.1 Thauera sp.
TTCGTGAAATTCCGCACCATGTTCGTCGATGCCCGCGAGCGCTTTCCCGAACTGTACGCCTACGATTACAGCGACGAGGAGATCCGCCACATCAAGTTCAAGCTCACCAACGATCCGCGCGTCACGCGGGTGGGGCGCATCCTGCGCAAGTCCAGCCTCGACGAATTGCCGAACTTCTGGAACGTGCTGACCGGCGACATGACCCTGTGCGGCCCGCGCCCCGAAATTCCCGAAATGAGCCGCTACTACAACGCGCACCAGATCAAGAAATTCGACGTGCTGTCGGGCGTCACCGGTCCGGCTCAAGTAAG
>JAKLLJ010000052.1:321-14109 GCA_023150215.1 Thauera sp.
TCCAGGAAACGGCCGATATCGATGCCGAGTACGTCGAGCAACGAACGCTCAAGCAGGACCTCAAGCTCATCTGGAAAACCATCCTGGCCGTGCTCGGACGCAAGGGCGCGTTCTAGCGCGCCGGCACCGATTGCGCCACGGTCTCGGAGAAACGATGGAACTCTCGATCATCATCGTCAATTACAACGGCGGAATGCTGGTCGACGCCTGTCTCGAGTCGATCTATGCCCACCCGCCCGCGACTGCATTCGAGGTGGTGCTGATCGACAACGCGTCGACCGACGGCAGCGGCGCGCGCGTGCATGCCGCGTTCCCGGCCCTGCGCTACATCGCCAACGACAGCAATGCCGGGCTCGCACGCGCCTTCAACAAGGGACTCGCTGCCGCGCAGGGGCGCTATCTGCTCGCGCTCGACAACGACACGCGCATTCTCCCGGGCGCCCTCCAGTCGCTGCTCGACTTCATGGATGCGCACCCCGACGTCGGCGCCACCGGCAGCCTGCTGCTGAACCCCGACCTCACGCCACAGCGCACCTTCCGCCGAAAACCCTCGGCACTCAACGCCGTCTTCGGCCGGCGCTCGCTGATCACCCGGTTGTGGCCCTCCAATCCGCTGTCCAGCCGCTACCTGATGAGCGAGAAGGGCGAAACCGCTGATCCGTTCGAGGTCGACTGGGTATCGACCGCGGCGCTGATGGTGCGCCACGACGTATATACGTCGGTCGGCGGGCTCGACGAAGACTTCTTCGTGTACTGGGTGGATGCCGACTGGTGCGCCCGCATCCGTGCCGGCAGCTGGAAGATCTTCGCCGTTCCTGCCAGCCGCGTGATCCATGACGAGAACCTCAAGGCGCGCCGCCGCGCACGCCGCAACGTACGCATGCTGATCGACTTCCATCGCGGCGCCTATCTTTACTACCGCAAGAACCACGCGCGCTCCGCGCTCAACCCGATGGCCTGGATCGCGCTCATCGGCCTCAGCCTGCGAGCGGGCAGCATGATCGGCTGGGACTATCTCAAGTTCGAGATCCTGGGACGCTTCGCTGCTCACGGACGTGCGGCCACCGGCAACTCGACACCACGGGGACGATGATGGACACAGCCTCGCTCCCCCTTACGGAGCCCACCGTGGCGCAACGCCTCCCGGAGGGAGTCGTCTGTCCCTGCGAACGCCATGGGCGCCTGAGTGCGACGCCGGACGGCGCGGTGTGCGAGGCCTGCGGGCGCCACTTTCACTGCGCCAGTGAGGTCTGGGATCTGCTCATCGGCGAGCGCTTCGACGACGAAGCCTGCGAATGCATGTGGTGCAACGAGGAGGACACCGGCCGCCATCTGGTGGCGAATTACCTCGCCCCCGAGCTGCGCCGACGCTTTCCCGACCGCGATCCGGCCAGCCTGCGCGTGCTGTCGATCGGTTGTGGCGTGGGCTCCGACGTCGAGGCCCTCAATGAACTCGGCTTTGCCGCCCGCGGCATCGACGCGGGCAACCGCAGTGCGTACTGGGCACGGCGCAAGAGGCCGCACACCTACTTCCTCGCCAACGCCAAGAATCTGCCGTTCGCAGACGGCTACTTCGATGTGGTGATGATGGGATGCGTGCTTCCCCACATCGGCGTCGGCGACGACACCTACGTCACCCGGCCGGGCGCTGCAGCGGAACGCCAGCAGGCCGCCGACGAGATGCTGCGGGTGACCGCGAGCGGCGGCGCGCTGGTGCTGAGCAGCCCGAACCGGCGCTGCCCGATCGACTTCTTCCACCGCCTCGATCGCCACAGCCACCGGCCGCGGCTGCACTCTCCCGCGGAGGACTTCCTCCTGTCGGTCGACGACTACGCCCGTCTGCTGCACCTCGGCCGCGCCACCACCAGCGTCGAGGTCCTGCCCCTGCGCGGCTACTGGGGCTTCTATTCCTCATCGCGCTATCTGCTCGGCCGCATCCTGCAGATTCCGGTACGCTGGTACTTCAATGAATTCATGTCCTGGCAGTGGACGAAGCCGCTACGCGCGACCGCGCTCAATCCCTGGCTCATCCTTTACTTCCGCAAACAGGGATAAGGCAAGACGATGACTCCCGAACTCGAGCGCTCGAAGTACATGGGTGTCCTGCTCGCCGCGGGGCACGCGACCCGCACCGGAACCCTGCGGGACGAATTTCCCAAGCCCATCCTGCCGATCGGAAACAAGCCTCTGCTCGTGCACCAGATAGAGCTGCTGCGCAGCATGGGCATCATCGACATCACCGTGCTGATCGGGCACAAGGGTTACCAGATCACCCGGGTGCTGGGCGACGGCGAGCGCCATGGCGTACGCCTGCAGTTCGTCGAGCAGAAGAGCATGCTCGGCATCGCCCATGCGCTCGGGCAGCTCGAGAATTACGTCGATCGCCCCTTCCTGCTCTTCCTCGGCGACATCTACTTCGTGCCCAAGGACATCGGCTCGATGTTCCGCGTGTTCGAGGAGGAAAACTGCGGGGCGGTGCTCGCCACCAAGCAGGAAACCGACGTGAGCGCGATCCGGCGCAACTTCTCGGTCATCCTCGACAACACAGGCAAGGTGGTCCGTGTCATCGAAAAACCGCGCCACGTCGTCAACAACCTCAAGGGCGTCGGGCTCTACCTTTTCGACCTGCAGGTCTTCGACGCAATCCGGCGCACACCACGCACGGCAATGCGCGACGAATACGAAATCACCGACTCGATCCAGGTGATGATCGACGACGGTCACGTGGTCCGCAGCACCGACGCCGTGCACGACGACCTCAACGTCACCTACCCGGAAGACCTCCTGTGGATCAACCTCGCGCTCGCAAGGCGCGAGCATGGCGGCATCCTGGTCGCGGACAGCGCACGGGTCGAAGCGGGCGCGAAAATCGAGAACACGGTGATCGGAGCCCGGGTCGACGTGCCCGCAAGCGCATGCGTCACCAACTCGCTGGTGTTCGACGATGTACGCATCGCGCCGAATGCAGTGATCGACTCGGCGATCGTCACGCCGCGCCAGATCCTGAAATGCCAGCTTCCGCGCTGAATCGGAGCGCCCATGGACATGAACTTCAAAACGGCATGCGTGACCGGAGGCGCCGGATTCATCGGCTCGCACCTCGTTCGCGAGCTCCTGCGCCGCAGCATGCACGTGACGGTGATCGACGATCTCAGTGTCGGACGACGCGACAATGTCCCGGCCGGCGCGGAGTTCGTCCATGGCGACGTCCTCGACCCGCAGATCGCGCGCATCGCGGCCCGCTCCGAGCTCGTGTTTCACCTTGCCGCCCGGGTCGCGATCCGCTCGTCGTTCGAGTTCATCACCGAGGACGTCACCACCAACGTCGTGGGCACGGCGAGCGTGCTGCGCGCCATCGCGACGGCCCCCGAGCGTCGCGTGCGTCGCCTGCTGTTTGCCTCGTCGATGGCGGTATACGCCGACGCCGACGCCCCTGTGCCACTCGCGGAAACCTTCCGGCTCGAGCCGATCTCGCCCTATGGTGTTTCCAAGCTTGCTGCCGAGCGGCTCGTTCTGCAGGTTTGCGCGCAAACCGGCATCGACGCCTGCGTGCTGCGGCTGTTCAACACTTACGGCCCTGGCCAGGCCTACAGTCCCTACGTGGGCGTGGTGACGATCTTCTCGCGCCAGATGGCCGCCGGGGAGCGGCCCGCCATCTTCGGCGACGGCCTGCAGTGCCGCGACTTCGTCCATGTCGACGACATCGTGCAGGGCTTCATGCGGGCGATGGCGCGCGCGCGCCCGGGAGCGGTGTTCAACATCGGCTCGGGATCAGGCCTTACTGTGCGCGAACTGCACGAGCGTATCGCCGACGTGCTGGGCTATCGCGCAGCGCCGCTGTTTGCACCGGCGGTGGCGGGCGAGGTGCGCCATTCGATCGCCGACATCGGCCGCGCGGCGCGCGAACTCGGCTACCAGCCCACCCGGCGCTTTCAGGAATCGGTCGCCGACGTGGTGCGCGAAGTGGTGGGAGGCAATCATGGCCATTGAATCGACGCTCAAGCCGGAAGGCGTACGGCCCCTGGAAGGACGCCTGCTGCGGCTCCTCAAGCGTGTTCCCCAGTTCACCCGGATGGGGCGTCACCTGCGCTCGGTGATCGCACACTCGACACCACGCAAGGTATTCAACCTCCTCCGGACCGAACTGGAGTTTCGTCTGCGGCGGACCGAGGTGCGTGGGAAACCCTACATCCTGATCGTCGATCCGCTCAATGTGTGCAACCTGCGCTGCCCCCTCTGCCCCACTGGCGTGGGCGCACCCGGCCGCCACCAAGGCAGGATGCCGTGGGAAACCTTTACGCGTGCAATCGACGAGCTCGCGCCCTATGCCTACGAGGTCAACCTGCACAACTGGGGCGAGTCGCTGCTGCACCCGAACATCTTCGAAATGATCGCCTACATCCGCGACCGCAACATCGCCACCAACATGAGCACGAACTTCAACATCGTCACCGATGAGAAGATCGACCGCCTGATTGCGAGCGGGCTCGAATACCTTATCCTGTCGATCGACGGCGCCACCCAGGACACCTATGCGCAGTATCGGGTGCGCGGCGACATCGAGCAGGTCTTCGAGAACGTGGCAAAGCTCGTGCACCGGCGGCGCGAACTGGGCAGCTCGACCCCGTGCATCGAATGGCAGTTCATCGTCTTCAAGCACAACGCACACGAGGTCGATCGCGCGCGCCAGAAGGCGGCAGAGCTCGGTGTCGATCGTTTCCGCGTGATCCCACCCGGCATCCCCTTCGAGTTCGAGGAGCCGGAGACGCTCAAGCGGAAATGGTTCGTGCCGAGTTCCGACCCGGCACACGCGGGCGAGGCAGAATCCTTCCGCGACCAGATGAAGTCCTCGTGCTTCTATCTTTACCGCTCCTTCACCGTGAATCCGGACGGCGGCACCGCGCCATGCTGCGTGATCAACGGCGAGCACAACGATTTCGGCGATCTCAAGGCCCACCGCGTGATGGAGATCTGGAACAACGACAAGTACCGCTCGGCGCGCAGCCTGTTCCGCACCGATGGCGAGGCCCGCGTCTCCACCGTATGCGAGCGCTGCGGACTGTTCGCCAAGCACGGTCGCGCCGCCCCCGCCGCCGGGGATGTGCTGCGGATCACCCACGGACGCGACACCGCGCCACCGCAATGAGTTGCAGCGGACCGCCGCGCCCGCCCGGAGAAAAACCCATGACCGACTGCACACGCCCGTCCCCGCTCCCCCCGCTGCACATGCACTTGATGCATGGCTTGCGCCTGCTGGCGGTGGCAGTCGTCCTGTGCATGGGCACGCAAGCACAGGCGGCGAACACGCGGCCATTCCTCATGGGCTTCACGCCCTGGCCGTGGGACACCGAGTGGGCGGCACTGCAGGACACCTACAACTTCATCAACGCCAACGCCGACATCATTTCCCATCACATCGAAGAGGGTGTGCCGTGGACCGAGGCGCTCGCAGACACGGCCTTCCATCCGCAGATGATGCAGGGCTGGACCTTGCGGCGCGATCTGACGGGCCCGGGGCTGAAGGTCTTCTTGTCGCTCAGCCCGATCGACCAGATGCGCACAGGCCTCGCCCGCTACCGCGGCGAAGCGCCTCAGATGCCCCTGCCGGCGGAATTCGCGAACGCGCGCTTCAACGACCCCAAGGTCAAGAAGGCCTACCTGGCCTATGTCCGCCGTGCGATCGACTTCTTCCGCCCCGACTATCTAGCGATCGCGATCGAGGCGAACGAGTTGCTGGACAATGCCCCGCAGAGCTGGCCCGATTTTGTCGAGCTCCATGTCGAGACCTACCGCGCGCTGAAGCAGTCGCACCCCGGACTGCCCGTCTTCTTCACCACCTCCGTGCATAACGTGATCAATCCCGAGCGCGGCAATCCTGCCGCCACATGGTCGAAGGTGCAGCAGCTGTGGCGACATTCGGACATCGCAGCGGCGAGCTTCTACCCCTTCCTGCAGCACCCGCTCGATCTCGCCAACCCGTTCGTGGCGCTCGACGAGCTGCGCCGCCGCGCGGGCGGCAAGCCGATCGCGATCACCGAAGCCGGCTACCCCGCGAAGCAGCCGGCAGTTGAAGCCTTGCGCAACCTGCCGGCATCGCCCGAGATCCAGATGAACGTCTATTACGGCCTGCTTGGCAGGGCCGCAAGCGAGCGGTACACATTCGTGATCGTGTGGGCACACCGCGACTACGACGCCCTGTGGAACCGTCTGCAGGGCGAGTTCCCCGAATGGGGGGCATTGTGGCGGGACGTCGGCATCCTCGACGGCGAAGGCTCGGCGCGCCCGTCAAGGGACGTGTGGGATCTTTTCCTGCGCATGCCCCACCGCTGATGCGAGCCCTGCGTCCACCCTCCCCCCTCTCTTGCCCAACCCGATGATGACGGATTCCGAACTGCCGATCTTCACCTTCGGCGATGCCATGGCGATCCTGCGCCGGCGCACGCGCCTGGCGGTATTCACTTTCATCGCGGTGCTCGTGCCGTCGGTTCTGGTCACCTTCCTGATGCCACCGCTCTATCAGGCCGACGCCCGCCTGTGGGTGGACCGCTACTCCCCCGCGGCGGACTACACCGCAGACTCGCCGCGAGGCAACTCGCAGGTCACCACTTTCCGCAACCTCGACCGCGAGGAGGAGATCTCGACCCAGGCCGAGATGCTGCGCTCGCGCGTGATCATGGAAGCCGTGGTCGACCGGCTCGCGCTCACCCAGGACAATCTCGACCACATCCGCGATGCACGTCGCCATGTCCGCGCACTGATCTACGGCGTGATCGACGGCGCCCGCTTCCTGTACAACGAGTTGAAGTACCTGCTGCACCTGAGTCGCCGCCCGAGCGCGGAAGAAGAGGCCTACCTGGCACGCGTGTCGCTGGTCGACGACGCCATCGAGCGCATCCGCGTCAGCCCGGCAAGCGACTCGAACCTGCTCACGGTCTCCTTCCGCTCGAGCGACCCGCAACTGGCCAGAGATGTCGTCAACGCGCTGGTCGACGAGTTCATGAGATTTTCCGGTGACATGAAGCAGTCGCGTGCTTTGAATTTCTTCTCCGACGTATCGCGCAAGCTCGCCCTCGACCTCGCAGAGGCCGAGAGCGCGCTGCTCGCGCTGCGCTCCTCAACCCGCAGCTATGCACCGGAACAACAGCGCGGGATGCTGCTCTCCCAGTTGTCCGAGGCCAGCGAACGCGCACGCAGCTTCGAGGTGGCGAAGGCCGAACTGCGCGGCCGAATCAGCGCCCTTCAGGCGCGGCTGGCCGACGAACCGGCGAAGATCGTCGTGCGCGAACAGACCCGCCGCGACCCCACCGTCGACGCCCTGCGTGCCAAGCTGGCCGAACTCACCCATCGCCGCGCCACCGTCGGCCGCAGCGGCGACTCGGGCAGCATCCCGGCACGCCAGCTCGACACCGAGATCGCAGCGCTGCGCAGCGCGCTCGCACGCCCGACACCGAACCTCAGCGACACCACCGTGACCGAGCTCAATCCGGTGCACCAGCAGCTGCGCGAGCAACTGATGCGCAGTGAGGTCGAGCTCGCCGCGCTGGAGAGCCAGGCCGAAACTGCCGCCCGCATGCTTGCCGACTACCAGCTCGAACTCGCAGCGTCAGCCGAGGGCGACGTGAAGATCAAGGAAGCCGAGCGCCGTGTCCGCCATCTCGAAGAAAGCTACGATCTCCACCTGCGCAACCGCGAACAGGCGCAGTTGCGCGAAGAGCGCAGCCTGGCAAGCCTGAGCGAGGTGCGCATCATCGATTACGCACCCTACCCGCTCAAGGCGGTGCGCCCGCGCACCCTGCTCTATCTCGGCATCGCACTCGCCGCCGCGCTGCTTCTCGCACTCGGCGTCCCCTTCCTGACGCATTTCAACGACACCACGATCCGGGATGCGCGAGACATCAGGCGCCAGCTCGGTGTCAGCTTCGTCGCCACCTTCCCTGCTCGTGGTGCAGAGGGCAGGACCTAGCATGTTCAACGGAATGACCCTCCCGCCCGACCTCACCCCACGCTCCGCCCGCTGCAGGGGCGCACTTGCAAGCTGCCTGCTGGCCGCTGCCGCGGCGAGTGGCTGCGCCTCGCACCCCAGCCAGACCAGCCTCGCGGCGATGCCGCTCGTCGCATCCGGCGTCGAACAGGGCGCCCCGCCTCCAGGTGCGGCGCAGGCGCGCTACCAGATCTCGCTGGGCGACGAGATCGAGGTGCGCTACCTGCAGTTGCCTGAATACAACACCTCGGTCACCGTCGCGCCCGACGGGACGGTGGTGCTGCCTTACCTGGATTCGGTCACCGCTGCCGGACGAACGGTGGACGAATTGCGCAGCGCGCTCGAGGACGGCTACACCGCCCTGCTCGCCAGCGCGCCCGATCCCGCGGGCAAGCGCTACCTGATCAACATCAACGATCAGCTCGAGATCAGCTTCCCCTATAACCCGGAGTACAACACACGCGCCACCGTGCGCCCGGACGGCAGGATCTCCCTGCCGCTGGTCGCCTCGGTGATCGCCGAAGGCCGCTCACCGGAAGAAGTCGAGGCCGAGCTGCAGACGCACTACGCACGCCATTTCGCCGATCCGGTCCTCGCGGTAAGCCTTGCCCGCGCGAGCTCCACGGCGGTGATGCACGAGGGGCGGCGCAAGCGCGTCCCGCTTGCAGGCATGACCGACCTCTACGTCAGGCTCCGCTCGGCACAGACGCCGAAGATCTTCGTCGGTGGCGAGGTCCGCAACCCGAGCGCCCTCGCCTACAGCCCGATGCTGACGTCCCTGCAGGCAATCCTGAGCGCCGGCGGCGTGGTCAAGGGAGGCGATCTAGACAATGTCGTCATCCTGCGCAAAGGCAGTGGTGGCACCCCCCTCTACATGGTGAAGGACCTCGGCGCCGACATCCGCGGCACCCAACCCGCGGCGGCGAACGCGCAACGGCCCGGCATGGACGACGTGGTGGTGGCAGCGGAGCCGACCGACACCCGTGTGCTCACCAACGACACCGTGCTGCAGCCCTTCGACGTGGTGATCGTGCCCAAGAGCACGATCGCGCGCGTGCGCGACGTGCTCGACCAGTATCTCTTCGACCTGCTGCCGCCGCTGCGCAACGCGAGTATCGGCTTCAGCTACGTGAAGCCCGTCGGCACGCAGAACGTCCGCCAGACCAACATCACCGAGCCCTAGGCGCAGGACGGAGGTCGCGACAATGAAGATCGGGATGTTTCTCGGCAGCGCGGGCAGCAGTTCGGGCGGCCCCGAACGCTACGAAGTCGAGCTCGTCCGCAACCTGGCGGCGATCGATCACGAGAACGAATATGAACTCGCCTGCCTGTTCGCGGACGGGCCGCAGCGAATCGGCGTCGACCAGGACAACTTCCGCTATCGGGTCCTCCAGCCGCGCAGCCGCATGGTGAGCATGCTGACCTCGCTACCATGGACAATGCTGCGCTCGGACGCGCAGGTGTGGCATGCGACCTATGTTCCCCCGCCTTTCTCGCCGCGCGGCTACATCTTCACGCTGGTTTGCTCGAGCATGATCGAGCACCCGGAGTTCTACCCGCCGCTGGTCCGTGCGCGCCTGGTAGCGCTCACCCGACGGGCGATCGCCAAGGCCGACCTGATCATCTGCATCTCCGATCATATTCGCCAGGTGCTGAAGGAGCGCCTCCACGTCGCAGACGAGCGCATGGTGGTCTGCCTGCTCGGCGTCAGCGAGGCCTTCCGGCCCTTCGACCCGGCGCAGTCCGCCGCCTTCGTGCGTGCACGCTACGGCATCGAGGGCCCCTACTTCCTGTTCTCCGGGCGCTGGGAGCCGCGCAAGAACATTGCCAACATCGTACGCGCCTTCGCCCGCTTCCGCGCCGAATCGCCGCACGACCTCAAGCTGGTATTTACCGGCGAGCGCACCTGGGCCGCCGCACAAACCGATGCACTGATCGCACAGCTCGGCATTTCCGAACACGTGCTCGATCTCGGCAAGTCCCCGGTCGCGGAACTGCCGATGCTGTACGCCGGCGCAACGGCACTGGTCTACCCCTCGTTATGGGAGGGCTTTGGCCTGCCGATCGTGGAGGCGATGGCCGCAGGGCTGCCCGTGATCACCTCCAACAACTCCTCGATGGCCGAGATCGGCAGCAGCGCAGCCCGCCTGGTGGACCCTCACGTCGTGGACGAGATCGCCGCGGCGATGGTGGACATCGCCGGCGATGCCACACTCCGCCAAACCCTGCGCACCCGGGGACTGGCGCGTGCGCGCCTGTTTTCGTGGCGCAACACCGCGCTGCAGACCCTGGATGTCTATCGCCGCATGGAGCACGTCTGCCGTCATGCGTCCTGAGTACGCGGAGCGCTCGCACGGCAGCGCCTCCGCTCCATATTTCCGCGCATTCGCCGCGGCGGGCGCCCGACCCCTGGCGCAACGCCGCCAACCTGACGAAGGGTGAAGCATGACCAAGCAATTCTGGGAAGGACGTAAGGTTTTCGTCACCGGCGCCACCGGGCTGCTCGGCGGCTGGCTGACCGCGGAACTCCTCGCGCGCGGCGCCGACGTGGTCGCGCTGGTGCGCGACCGGCAGCTGCACTGCATGTTCCACCGCGACGGGCTGGACCAGCGCGTCACCACGGTGCAGGGCACGATCGAGGACGGCGACGCGATGCGCCGCATCCTCGCCGAATACGAAATCCAGAGCGTCTTCCACCTCGCCGCGCAGACCCTTGTCGGCGTCGCCAAGAAGGACCCGGTCGGCACGCTGCGCGCCAACGTCGCCGGAACCTGGACCCTGCTCGAAGCGGCACGCCAGGTCGGTGGCGCCCAGCTCATACTCGCCTCGTCGGACAAGGCTTACGGCGCCGCGCCCGAACTTCCCTACCGCGAGACACACCCCCTGCGCGGCGAATACCCCTACGACGTTTCCAAGAGCTGCGCCGACCTCATCGGGCGCATGTACGCGCTGACCTACGGCGTGCCGGTGGCAATCACGCGTTGCGGCAACCTGTTCGGCGGTGGCGACCTGAATTTCTCGCGCACCATCCCGGGCGTCATTCGCGCGACGCTGGCCGGCGAGCGCTTCGAGATCCGCAGCGATGGCCACTTCGTACGCGACTTCCTGTACGTCGAAGACGCGGTGGACGCTTACCTTCAACTGGCCGAGAGGCTCGCCGGGACCCCCAGCCTGTGCGGGGAAGCCTTCAACTTCAGTCTCGGCCAGCCGCAGACCGTGCTGCAGATCGTGGACCGCGTACTCGGGCTGATGGCGCGCACCGACCTCGAGCCACGAATCCTGAACCAGGCGAGCAGCGAAATCCGCGAGCAGTACCTGTGCGCCGATCTCGCCGTGGAGCGCCTCGGCTGGCGGCCGCGGATCGGTCTGGACGAGGGCCTGCGGCGCACCATCGACTGGTATGCGCAGCACTTAGGCGGCGCAGCGGGTCGCTGAAAGAGCACGCGCCCCGACCGGCCAAGGTCCCGCACTTGCGGACCTCTCCCTCACGAGACAGCGGCATGATCAACGTTCTTCATGTGCACAATTCCAACTACCCGGGCGGGATCGGCACGACCCTGCTCGGCTGGTTCGCGCACGCCGATCGCAGCCGTGTTGCGCCGCGCCTGTTCGTATTCCGCGACCGGATGGGCATCCACGAGCGCTCGGTAGATATCTTCAGGGCCCAGGGCCTCGAGCCGGAGTTCCTCCCCTGGGGGCATGCCCGCAACCTGCCCGGAGCGGTCGGCCGCCTGGTACGCGAAGTCCGCTCACGGCCGCGGACGGTCCTGCACAGCCACGACACGCGCTCGGACCTGGTCGCCGTGATCACCGCACGCATCACCGGCGCGCCGCTGATCATCTCGAATCACGCCTGGCATCCCGCCGATTTCAAACGAAAGGTGCTGGAGGCGATCCGCGCCCGGCTGATGCGCCACGCCGACCTCGTCATCAGCGTCTCGCGCAACACCGACAAGGAAACACTCGAGCGCGGCATCCCGGCCGCAAAATGTATGTGCCTGTACTCCGGCGTCGACGTCGGGCCCTATCGTCACCCGCCGCCGCGTGCCGAAGCACGGGCCAGCCTCGGCCTTGGCGAACACGAGATCGTCGTCGGCAACGTCGCCCGGCTGTGGCCGGAAAAAGAGCAGGCCTCGCTGATCGAGGCCGCAGCCCGCCTGGTGCCGCAGCATCCCGAGCTGCGCTTCCTGATCGTCGGCGACGGGCCGCTCGAAACGTCGCTGCGCGCACGGATCGCACACCGCGGACTCGAGGACCGGGTGCTGATGCCGGGCTATCGCAAGGACCTGGTCAGCGTCATGGCCGCACTCGACATCTTCGCCTTCCCGTCCTCCGCCGAAGGCACGCCGATGGTGATCTACGATGCGATGGCGATCGGTCTGCCCATCATCGCCAGCCCCGTCTCCGGCGTCGGCGAGCTGCTCGAGGACGGCGCCACGGCCTTGTTCGTGCCGCCTGCCGACAGTGAGGCGATGGCACGGGCGGTGGCGCGACTCATTGGCCAGCCCGCGCTCGCACGCACGCTCGGAGAGCGTGCGCGGCAGGTGGTCGAGACCGAGTACGCGGTCGAACGCGCGGTCGACCGGCTGCAGGATATCTACGAGGACGTACTCGCGCGCAAGTCCGCAGCCGGCTCCTGATGCGGCGCGCTGCACGCCGGGGGCGGTCGGCGTGCGATGATCCAACCACCAAGACTTTCTTGCGCTTCTCGACGGGTTTCCGACATGGTGCACAACAATCAGGCTGAGGCAGGCGCGGGCGGCAAGCGCAGTTCGCAGCGAATCAAGGCGCGCTTCCCGGTAGTGGTCAAACTCGCCGACGGCCGGCTCGCCCAGGCCACGACCGTGGACATCTCGCGTGAAGGCTTGCTGCTCGCGATCGACGGCCCGAACGCCGACAGCCTCGGCCTCGACGATCGCACCCTGGGGGTTGGCGCCATCCACCGGCTGATGCTGTTCTCGCCGCTGCTGGTGCCCGCACGGATCCTGCAGCCGCGCGACTACCGCATCGTACGGCAGGCGCGGGACGCCGACGGCAACCGGCTCGTCGGTCTCATGCGCATGGCTGACAGCGATCCGGCACGCGGCGTCGACGCGATCGATCCCGCCGACTACCAGACCACGCCCGACCTGGACTCCGAATTCCTGAAGATTGTCGAGCAGATCAACCTTGAACTGGCCGAGAGCCGCTCGCGCGTGATCATGCTGTGCGGGGCCGAATCCGGCGCAGGGGTGACCTCGCTCGCGTGGTGGCTGGCGGGCAGCCTGAGCCGCCTGCAAAGCCGGCGAGTCATGTTCGCCGATGCGAATTTGCGCCCCGGCGCCACTCGCCCCGGCGAGGACCGCAGCGAAGGCCTGCTGGAAGTGCTGCTCGGCCAGTGCACCCACAGCGAGGCAGCCGTCCATCTTGGCGAAGGCATCCCGAGCATCCTCAACGCCGGCGGCGAGGCAGGCTTCAGCGGGCGCGAAATCACCGACGAGCGGGTGCGTACCGCGGTCGACGCGCTGCGTACCGGCTACGACTACACGGTGATCGACGCGCTGCCGCCCGCCGACTCGCCGCTGACACTGATGATGGCCCGCCACTGCGACGGCGTCTTTCTGGTGCTCGCGAGCGGCCAAACCGATCAGAAGCTGGCCCGCGAGACGGTCGACCAGCTGCGCACCACCGGAACCCGCCTCCTCGGCGTATTGCTCAACCGCGCCTGAGCGGCGGCACGGCGGGCAGCGCGCCGCCGCGCCCGCGGAAGTAGGCGACCGAACGGGCAATGCCGGTCGCGAGCTCGGTATCCGGCTGCCAGCAAATGG
>JAKLLJ010000053.1:0-8542 GCA_023150215.1 Thauera sp.
TGAGCTGGTTGGCGCCCGGGGTGGCCAGCAATTCCTGTGCGGCGGCAAGCGGGATGCGTACGGCGCGTGCGTCGAAGTCGCGCGAGAAGCTCTGGAAGATGCCGATGACCTCCACGTCGACGGTGTTGAGCGCGCCGCCGGTGGTGTTGACCAGCACGGTGACCTGGTCGCCCACCTGCAAGGCGAGCGACTGGGCGACCCCTTGGCCGACGATCATTCCGAAAGTGTCGGCTTCGGTCAGTGTTCGGCCGGACACCATTTTCAAAAAGGTTCCGAGGCGCGCTTCCTTGTCCGGCTCGACGCCTTCGCCAATGACCGCCAGGTCGCGCTTGCCGTTGTTGAGCAGGCCCGAGAAGCTCAGCCGACTGGAAACGTCGCGGACCAGTGGAGAGGTCGCGATACGCGCAGCGATTGGTCCGGGGTCGTTGATCAGGTAGCGGTCTGGTTGGCGGCTGCCCTTCTCGCGAAACCCCTCGCGGAACACCTGGGCGTGCCCGGTTTCGGACTGGATGATCGCCTCGCCGAGCTGGACGAAGATGTCCTTCACGAACCCGCCGGACAGTATCAGTCCGGCCACGCCGAACACGATCGCGACCAGTGTGACCACGCTGCGAATGCGCTGGCGGAAGATGTTGCGCAGGGCGAGCTTGTAGAGCATGGGCGTCAGGTCTGGTGGCGAAGGGCGTCGACGATGTTCATGCGTGACGCCTTCCATGCCGGAAGGATGCTTGCGATCACCGTGGTGATGAAGGCGAGGAAGAAGCCCTGCAGTGCGAGTGCGGTGGAAATGTCTATCCGACCTGTATAACCCTGCGACATGCCGGGCGGAGGCGGCATCGGAATGCCGACCAACGAGATGATCTCGCCCAGCAGCAGGGCGATCCCGACGCCCACCACACCGGCCACTAGACCGAGCACGACGCCCTCCCAGATGAACAGAGTGAGAATGCCGAGTCGACGCACCCCGAGCGCCATCGAGGTGCCGATCTCGGTCGTGCGTTCGATCACGGCCATCGATAGCGTGTTGGAGATGCTGAGTGCGACGATGACGGCGATCAACAGCAAAACCGCGTTGACCTGGGTGCCGAAGAGCTCGACGGTCTTGTTGTAGAAGTCAGCGAGCTCGCTCCAGGGAACGACCTCGAACCGATCCGTCGGCAGCGCGGCTCGAAACGCCGCGACCGCCGCATCCGTATGCTCCGTTTCGTCGAGCAGCACGACCCAGCTGGTGGCGCCTTCGACGCGCATCAGACGGCGCGCGACCTCGATCGGGACGCGGATCGCCGTGTCGTCATAGGCCTTTACCGGGGTCGCGAAGGTGCCAGCGACCGTCACCTCGACCGCGTTGACGCTGCCGGACGCGGTCGTTGCCATGAGGACCACCGCGTCACCGGGGCGAGCGCCGACGTTCGCTGCGAGCCCTTCGCCAAGGGTCGCCGAGTCCGCGCCAGCGGCCGCGAGATCACTGCCGGACAGGACGGTGATGCCGCCGCTCAACGGTATCTCGGCCTTGGGATCGACCCCCTCGCCGACGAAGGAGATGGTGGCGTCGTTGATGCTGACCAGTCCGGTGAAGGCGAGGCGGGGTGCGACCGTGCGGATGTCGAAGGGGGGGGCCGGACGGATGATCGAGAGATCGTTGCCGAGCAGGAAACGATACGGGTCACTCGTGCCGTCACGGAAATACCCTGGCCTGGTGATCTGTACATGGCCGAGCTGGGATTGGATCACCCCCTCGCGCATTCCCCACAACACCCAGTTGATGAACCCCCCTGCCAGCAGGAACGAGACGACACCGCCACAGATGATGGCCAGAGCCAGCAAAGTCCGGCGCCGATGCCGCGTCAGGTTTAGCGCAGCAACGCGGGCCTGCTGAACGGAGGTGCGGACGAAGCCACGCCACATTGCGATGGAGTTCCGGGTGGGGATTGCTATCATAGCTTTCAAGTCAATACCGAGGAAGGAGCCCGTTCATGGGGAGCGTCCATTTTGCATACGACGCAGCCTTCTCGCGCAACATAGGCTGGGTCACGGAGGCGGAGCAGGCCGCGCTGCACCGCAAGCGGATTGCCATCGCAGGCATGGGGGGCGTAGGGGGAGGGCACCTGCTCACCTTGGCGCGTCTCGGGATCGGCGCCTTCAACATCGCGGATTTCGACACCTTCGACATCGTCAATTTCAATCGGCAGGCGGGGGCGCTGGTTTCCTCGCTCGGTCGACCCAAAGTCGAGGTGCTTGCGGAGATGGCGCGCGACATCAACCCGGAATGTGATCTGCGCGTGTTTCCGGACGGCGTGTCGGCCGCCAATCTGGATGAGTTCCTGAGCGGGGTCGATCTGTATGTCGACGCGCTCGATTTTTTCGCATTCGAGGCGCGCCGGGACGTGTTTGCAGCCTGTCATCGCCTTGGGATTCCGGCTATCACCGCGGCGCCCCTCGGTATCGGTGCCGCGGTACTGATCTTCCTGCCCGGGCAGATGTCATTCGAGGAGTATTTCCGTCTCGAGGGCTGCGACGAGGAGGAAATGGCAATGCGATTCCTGCTGGGGCTGTCGCCGGTGATGCTGCAACTGGGCTACGTAGCGGATCCGAGCCGGGTGAATCTTGCTGAACGACGAGGCCCATCGACCGTCGCCGCCTGCCAGATCTGTGCCGGGGTGACCGCTACCGAGGCATTGAAGATCCTGCTCGGGCGAGGTGGGGTGCGGGCTGCGCCCCACGGGTATCAGTTCGATGCCTACAAGAATCGTCTCGCACGCACCTGGCGACCCGGCGGGAACCGCAATCCGATCCAGCGCATCGCGCTGTGGATCGTACGACGGCAACTGAAGAAGATGAGCGCGCATGGAACAAGCAATGGTTGACCGTGACACCCTGACTCGCATGCTCGAACTGGCCCGCTGGGCTCCAAGCGGGGACAACACCCAGCCGTGGCGATTCGAGATCGTGGATGAGGGCCTTGTCCTCATCCACGGTTTCGATACGCGAGATCAGGTCGTTTACGATTTCGAAGGGCATGCGAGCCAGATCGCGCATGGCGCGTTGCTCGAGACCTTGCGCATTGCAGCGAGTGGCCTTGGTTGTGCGACGTCGTGGCGCTTGCGTCCCGAAAGCAGCGATCGCCAGCCGGTCTTCGAGCTTCATGTGAGCCGCGCGCCGGGGGGAGCGGCCGATCCGCTGTTTCCCTACATCGAGCGGCGCGTCGTCCAGCGGCGCCCGATGCGCACCACGCCCTTGACTCCGGAGCAGCGGCGGGCTCTGGCTGCCGCGGCGGGTGAGTCCCACGAGGTCCGCTTCTTCGAGTCCTTTGCCGAGCGTGTGACGGTCGCGCGACTGTTGTGGGACAACGCGTACATCCGGCTCACCTGCCCGGAGGCTTTCGAGGTTCATCGTGAAGTGATCGAATGGGGCGCTCGCTACAGCACGGACCGGATTCCCGAGCAGGCCGTGGGGGTGGATCCGCTCACCGCCAGACTCATGCGCTGGGTCATGCAAAGCTGGGGGCGGGTCGACTTCTTCAACAAGTACCTGATGGGCACCGTGGCGCCCCGCATCCAGCTCGACGTGCTGCCGGCGCTGGGCTGCGCGGCCCACCTGTTCGTGGTGGCCAGGCGCCCGCCGTCGAGCATGCTGGACTACGTCGAAGCGGGCATCGCCATGCAGCGGGTCTGGCTGACCGCGCATGCGCTCGGGCTGCATCTGCAGCCCGAGATGACACCGGTGATCTTCAAGTGGTACGCGACCGCGTCGCGTTCGCTTTCAGTCAAGCCGGGCATTGATGATCGGGTACGGCTGCTCTCCGGCCGTCTCGCTGCGCTCCTCGGCAACGATGCGGCGAGTGGGCTGGTGGTGATGTGCAGGGTCGGCTCGTCCGCGCCCCCCGCATCGCGCTCGACGCGCAAGGCACTCGCCGACCTGATGACGAATCGGAGCGGGACCGAGCTGCGTTGAACAATCGGGGAAAAGGCGATGCGACAGATTTCTGCTCCGCAAGTCGGTGTGTTCATGGCGCTGCTCGCGCTGATTCTCTCACTGGGGGCCGGGACGTCCTACTGGATGCTCGGGACATTGCCACTGGGGGATTTCCGGGGCGTGGTGCTGGTGCTCGCCGGCGTCGTTTTCCTGTATCTCTGGGCCTTCGTCGTGTACCGCCTCTTCCTGCGGGTGATGCCGCTGAGCGAGGGGGAACTGGAGCCAGGATCGCGCGCGGAGTTCGCTGCACAGGTGAACATCCTTTTCTACCTCTTGCTGTTCAACACCCTGATCCGCACCCATTTTCTGCCCGTGCCGCTGATGCGGCTCGTCTATCTGGCGCTCGGGACTCGTCTCGGGGCGAACACCTATAGTGCCGGCACGCTGCTCGATCCCCCCCTGACGGAATTCGGCGCGAACTGCATCATCGGTCACGACGCTGTCCTCTACGCGCATGCGATCGAGGGGGCGCGCTTCTCGCTCTCGAGGATCCGTGTCGGCGACGGCGTGACCATCGGGGCAAGCGCGGTGATCATGTCCGGCGTCACGATCGGCGATGGCGCCATCGTGTCGGCGGGCGCAGTCGTGCTCAAGGACACGACGATCGGCGCGGGCGAGGTCTGGGGGGGGGTTCCCGCAAGGCGCTTGCGATGAGGGAGGGTGTCGGAATTTTTTACAGTCGCCCAGGATGGGGAGCAGGGTTGAGTCAGCTTTAAATGGCAACTTATTGAAAATAAACAATTAAAAAAAACTGGCCTGGGTCTTGCTTATGTTTTTGCACAGGGCTTGGCTTGATAGCTGCCCTGCCGCCCAGCTAGGGTGCTCGGCAAGGCAAGAGCAAAGCGAAAATCGAAAGGAGAAAGACATGAAACTGATTAAAACGACCCTGGCTACCGGTATTGCGGCCGCGCTTGCCCTGGGTGTGGCCGGTCAGGCAAACGCCAGCGTGTACGCCAGTTCCAGCCTGAAGATCCAGAACTTCACGGTGGGCATCACCGGCTTGGCTGCCAATCCCATTCAGTCATACGAGTTCACGCTCACCAACACGGCGACCCTGAACGGCGCGAGCTCACCCGTGCAAACCAACACGTGCTCGGGGACCACGCCGGGATCGGGTTGCAACACGTCACCTTCGCTCGATGCACCGGCCGCGAACGCGCCGGGCGGGACGGTCATCCGCGCCAACAACGATTTTTCGTTCTTCGGGCCGGGCACGGACACCTATTCGAACGCGGACTCGGTGATCTACACCTCGGAACTCGGCAATGGTGTTCCCAGCTCGACCGCGCAGATCGCCGAGTCGGAACTGCAGGGCAACGGGGCCGCCCGCTCGAACGCCGAGATCACCTCGAACACCGGTTTCAGCTTCACGTTCCTGGTATCGGGCACCGGTAGTCTGTCGCTTTCGTTCGAGGCCGATCCGAGTCTGTACGCCGAGATCAACCAGCTGTCCTTCACTAGCGGTGCTGCGCAGGCAAACATGAACGCATCGTTCTCGCTGACGAAGAACGACGGTACGAGCGAGATCAACTGGCGGCCGAACGGCACCGCGAGTAATGACTGCTCGGTGACCGGCTCCGTTGTCAGCGTCACCTGCGCTGAAACGAACGACAAGGCTGACCTGAACCAGAACATTTCGGTTACCTCGAATCCGGCGACGGTTTCTTACAGCCGCAGCGCTGGCTGGAGCCTGATGGGTGTCAACGTGGCCGGCCTGACCGATGGCACCTGGACCCTGGCGTTCAACGGCGTGACCTCGACCTCCGTGCGTACGGTGCCCGAGCCCAGCGTGCTTGCCCTGCTGGGCCTTGCGATCGCCGGCATGGGTGCAGTCACCCGCCGCCGCAAGCTCGTCTGATTCAGAAGTACGTTCGATGAAAAAGGCGCGGTTTTTACCGCGCCTTTTTTTATTGCGTGCGCCCGGCAAGCATCTTTTGTGCCAGCCGGGTCTTTTTCTGTTTAATTGTCGCGGGCGCCTGCCTTGGCGAGCAGTTGTCTGGCTTCTTGTGCCTCGGGTGCGTTCGGAAACTTGGCGATGAGCGCACGCAATACCTCATGGGCCTCGGTGCGCTGTTCCCGGTCGAGCAGGACGGTGGCTAGGTGCAACTGTATTTCCGGCCGCTCGGGGGCGCGTTGCGCAGCCTCGCGGATCAGGTTGTAGGCGCGCAGGCGGTCTCCGCCCTTGAGCGTGAGCATCGCCAGGGTGTCGAGCACGTCCGGGTCCGTCGGTGCGAGGTTCTGTGCACGCTGCGCATACTCCATGGCTTTCGTCCGGTTCTTGTCGCGGTAAAGCCAGGCGATGTTGTTGAGCGCCGGCACGTAATCGGGATAGCTCTCCAGGATCTGTGCGTAGCTGGCGGTCGCCTCTTCGTCACGCGCGAGGGCCAGATGGCTTCCTGCGAGTTCCATGAGGACTGCCAGGTCGCGCGGCCGCTCCTTCAGCCACCCCTTGAGCACGTCCAGGCCTGCATCGTTCTTCTGCTGAAGGAGCAGTGAGCGCGCCAGCAGGATCGTCATCTCGGCGTCCGGGCGCTGCTTCAGTGCGGCCGAGAAGCGCTCCTCCGCCTTGGCCGGGTCGCCCGTACCCAGGGCGAACCAGCCCTCGATGCCAAGTACTTCGGTTTGGTCGCCGAAATCCGGGCGGAGTTTGTCGAGGCTCTGGCGGGCCTTCTTCAACTCGCCCGCCTGTACGAGCATCTTGATTTCCCCAACACGGGCTGGCAGGTAGTGGCGGTCGAGTTCAATTGCGCGCTGCAATTCCCTGCGCGCCTGTGCCGTGTCGCCGCTTCGGGCCAAGGTATCGCTCAGCAGGAAGCGGGCTGCCGCTGAATCGGGTGCAAGGCGTGCCCATTGCTCGAAGCTGGCGCGTGCAGCGGTGACGTTGCCCGCCAGCATCTGGGCCTTTCCCTTGAGTTCGAGCAGGGCCGGCCGGTTCTGGATCTGTGCTTCGGAACGGTTGCTGGTGATCTCGAGCACGCGCCCGATGTTGCCGGTGTTCAGATGGGCGGCGGCGAGCCGCTCTGCGGCCACCAGTGCGTCCGGATTGTTCTGCACGGCCGTCTCGAGGGCCGCCATCGATTTTGCACCGTCGCCCGCTCGAGCTGCGATCGCGGCCAGCATCAGGGCGGCCTGCTCCTGCCCGGGATGAGCCTTCAGCAACTCCTCAAGCAGGCTTGTCGCGCGCTCGATCTTTCCCTCGTTCAGTTCGAGCTGCGCCAGGTTGCGCGTGGCGGAGGGCTCGTTCGGTTGCAGTGTGATCGCCTTCAGGAGTGCCGACCTGGCCAGGTCCCATTCGCCGCGCGCGAGGTGGCAGGCTGCAATCAGGTTGAGCGGATCCACCTTATCGGGGTGTTGTTCGTGAATGCGCTTCGCCTGATCGAGGGCCGTCGCGATGCGCCCCTTGCGAAAATCATTCAGCGCAGCGAGCAGGGTGCGTGAATAGTCGTCCGAGCCTGATGCACTGCTCGTCGCCGTGATAACGTCGAAATCCTGGCCAGCGACGAGTTTGGCGACCATCAGCGTCTGCTGCGCGTCCGGCGAGTCGGGATCGAGTGCCGCGATCCTGCGGGCATAGTCGACGCCTCGGTCCTTGTTGCCTTCCAGCATCGACAAGGTCGCCAGCATGCGCAGCGCGGTGCGGTCCGTCGGCGCATCGTGAAGCGCGGATTCAAGCATCTGGCGCGCTGATGCGTACTCTGAGCGCCCCATCTGGATCGAGCCAAGCAGCTCACGCACGCCGCTCGAGCGCGGAAGACGGGCGTGGAGGCTCTGGGCGTGGTTCAACGCCTGCTCAGTCTGGCCCAGCCGGAACCGTGTCGTGGCGAGGTACATGCGATTCGCCAGGAAGGACGGATCGGCAGCGTGACACGCTTCGAAGGCATTTGCGGCCTCCATGAGCTTGTCCTGGTGGAAGAAGATGATTCCCTGCACGTAATTCACGTAAGGGCTCGATTTGAAGCCGCCCTGCCGGAGCGCATCGATGTCCGCCTGAGCTTCGGCGAACTTCTTGAGGTCCACTCTCGCGAGGGCGCGTCGCGCGCGGTCGAGACTGGGGTGGCTACGGTGCTTCAAAGCGTTGCCATAGGCGATTTCGGCCTGCTCCGCGTTGCCCGTGGCGAACTCGAGCTCACCGAGGGTTCCCCAGGCCTCGGCAGAAGTGGGGTCGGCCTTGAGTGCGCGCTCGATCCACGGCCGGGACTGATCGTATTGTCTCTGCCCAAGATGCAGGATGGCCATGCCGACGAGTGCCGTGGTCGCTTGGGGGTCGATTTGCAGCGCCCTCGTGAGCACGGGCTCCGCCGGGCCAACGTCGCCGTTGAGGATGAGGGCCTGGCCACGCAGGCCCAGAAGCATTGCCTTGTCCTTTGCCGGTACGTCATTCGGGATGATCGACGTCTCGGCGAGCGCCCGATCGATCGCGCCCTGAAGAACGATCGCCCTGACCAGGGTCAGCTGGGCCGTCGCACGGGGAAGACCGTACTGGATCGCCACCCTGATGTCTTTTTCCGCGCGTGCGGCGTCACCCGTCTTGAGTGCGATTTGCCCCATGAGCCAGCGCGCACCGACCATG
>JAKLLJ010000053.1:8552-14011 GCA_023150215.1 Thauera sp.
CTCGACGGACGCGGCCGGAAGGTTCCCTTTGTCGAATTCGGCCTGGGCACGTGCGAGGAAGTCCTCTGGCGAGGAGGGGCCGCAGCCAGCCAGCGCAAGCTGGATTGCAGCTGCGATGGATGCCAGCCTGATGCGGCGAAGGGTCTTTTGCATGGTCATGGTCCTTGGCGATTTCAGTGCGTTGACTTGCTGCGCTGGAGCAAGCCTTCCATCAAATGAGCGATCGGGAGGACGGATCCCGCTGCAGCGGAATGCGCAAGTGTGCGTGCCCGCTCTGCAGGGCGGGGATCCGTGAGGAGTGAATGCGCTGCGGCGCGGAGCCGATCGTTGCTTGCGCGGTCGCCGCGGACGAGGATTCCCGCCCCGAAACCCTCGATCGCTCGCATGTTCAGGAACTGGTCCATATTCGACGCGATGCCCAGGACGGGAACACCGTGGGCCAGCGCCTGATTGGTGGTCGGGCTTCCTCCATTGCAGACGACCAGGCTCGCCTGCTGGCAGACCTGGTCTCCCGGGAGATAGTCAAAGACCCTTGTCGAGGCCGATCGAATCTCGCGCGGCAGTTTTCGGCCTGCGGTCGAAACGACAATATTGCAGTCGAACTGCTCGAGGGTGTCGATGACGCTGCCGAGCACGCCGACGTCGCCCGAGCTTCCCATCGTCACGTAGACGAGCGGTTTGCCGGGAGTGCTGAGTTCAAGACCTTGCGGGGACGCAGGCGACCACGAGATGGGGCCGATGAAATTCGCCTGCGCGCTCGTTCGTACTTCGGTAAACAGCGCCGGGAAATTGGCAAACAGCCGCAGGTCGGCGTCAGTGTAGCAGCGGCGAAGATCATGCCCGAGCGATGGCAGCCGGTGGTGCGCACGCAGGCGTTCGAGTGGGAGCGTGTGCAGGCGCATTGCCAGGGGGGAAGCGTACCGGAACAGGAAGTTTGCCACCGGGATGGGCGTGAACCGGGTAAACGCGAGCACCGGGAGCGGAGGGCGCAGCGGGTATTCGGGGCTCCAGTACGCATCGCAGATCGTGGCGTAAGGCACACCGTGCAACCTGGCGCTGACCGACAGTGAAAGTCTGAAGTCGCCAATGACAATGTCCGGCTTCTCGGTATCGATCAAGGCGAGGTCGAACGCGACATAGTCCGCCAGCGTGGCATAGTCGTACAGCGGCAGACCGCGGTTCAGGCGCTGGGCGAATACTCGGCTTTCCTGGCATGGAAGATCGACGGTACGGAAGCCGCTATCGGCCGTCAGCCAGGCGAAGGCTGGCGGACGCGCAAGGACGACTTCGAAGGCGCGCGAATCCAGCGCCTGTGCGACTACATACGGCCTGGCAACGTGTGCCAGGGTGGCACCTTCGGCGAAGAACAGGATTTTCAGGGGTGAAGCCGGCATGGAGGCCCTTCCGGAGGCGGCTGGAGATGCCTGTCCATGATAGTCGGAAGCGCTGCCGGACGGGAGGCGCGGGGACGGCCGACCCCGCGCATTGGGGGCTTTAACGCACCACCATGTTGTCGCGATGCACGAGCTCGGGCTCGTCCGCGTAGCCCAGCAGGTTCTCGATTTCCGCCGTCGGCTTGCGTGCGATTCGCCGGCATTCAGAAGCTGAATAGTTGACAAGTCCGCGTGCGACCTCCTCGCCGGTCAGGTCACGGCAGGCCACCACCGCCCCGCGCTCGAAATCGCCGCGCACCTCGATCACGCCCACCGGCAGCAGGCTCTTGCCAGTCCTCAGTGCCGCCACCGCGCCGTTGTCGATGACCAAGTCGCCGGCGAGCTGGAGGTGGTCGGCGAGCCACTGCTTGCGTGCCTGCAGCGGGCTGCTGGTGGCGTAGAGCAGGGTGCCGAGGGCCTCGCCCGTAGCCAGGCGCAGCAGCGGGTCGGGCTCGCGGCCGCTGGCGATGCAGGTGTGGGCGCCGCTGCGTGCAGCGCGCTGGGCGGCGCGGATCTTGGTGATCATGCCGCCCTTGCTGATCGCGCTGCCCGAGCCGCCGGCCATAGCCTCGTACTGGCGGTCCTCGGCGCGGCCCTCGGAGATCAGGGTGGCCGCCGGGTCCTTGCGCGGGTCGGCGGTGTACAGACCCTGCTGGTCGGTGAGGATGATCAGTGCCTCGGCTTCGATCAGGTTGGCGACCAGCGCGCCGAGGGTGTCGTTGTCGCCGAACTTGATCTCGTCGGTAACAACAGTGTCGTTCTCGTTGATGATCGGCACCACGCCGAGCTCGAGCAGTGTGGTCAGCGTGCTGCGCGCGTTGAGGTAGCGCGTGCGGTCGGCGAGGTCCTCGTGGGTGAGCAGGATCTGCGCGGTGTGCAGGCCGTGGCGCGAGAAGGCCTTCTCGTAGGCCTCGACCAGTCCCATCTGGCCGACCGCGGCGGCGGCCTGCAGCTTGTTCATCTCGCTCGGGCGCTTCGCCCAGCCCAGGCGCTGGATGCCGGCGGCGATTGCGCCTGAGGACACGAGCGCGACCTCGCGGCCCTCGGCGCGCAGTGCGGCGATCTGGCGCGCCCAGGCGTCGAGTGCGTCCTTGTCGAGGCCGGCGCCGTTGTTGGTGACGAGTGCGGAGCCGACCTTGACGACGAGGCGGCGGGCGTTACGGATCTTGGTTCTCATCTTTGCAGGGGGCCTGGTGCGGCTTCAGCGCTGGCGGTCTTCCGGCAGGGGGGCGTCGATGTCGCGGTCGACCTCGGCGTTGTCGAGCGCGTCTTCGGGCAGGGCGTCGTCGTCGTCGAGTAGGGCTTCCTGCGCATACGCAGCGTCGGCCGCAGCGCGGGCAGCTTCGAGCTGCGCCAGGCGGGCGGCTTCGGCGGCCTGGCGCTCGATGCGCTCGGCCTCGATGCGGTCGCGCTCGGCGTCGAGGAAGTCCTGAATCGCGAAGATCAGCCCCTTGGTGCCTTCGCCCTTGAGCGCCGAGATCTCGAAGTGACGCTCGACCGGGCCGTAGGCGTCGAGGAAGGCCTGCACGCGCTCGGCGCGTTCTTCCGCGGGGATGAGGTCGAGCTTGTTGAGCGCCAGCCAGCGCGGCTTGTTGTAGAGGTCCTCGTCGTACTTGCGCAGTTCCTCGACGATCGCCTTGGCGTCCGCGACCGGGTCGGCCTCGGGATCGAAGGGGGCAAGGTCGACCAGGTGCAGCAGCACGTGGGTGCGCTGCAGGTGGCGCAGGAACTGGTGACCGAGGCCGGCGCCCTCGGCCGCGCCTTCGATGAGACCGGGGATGTCGGCGATCACGAAGCTGCGCGCTTCGGTGGTGCGCACGACGCCGAGGTTGGGCGCGAGCGTGGTGAACGGGTAGTCGGCGACCTTGGGCTTGGCGGCGGACACGCTGCGGATGAAGGTCGATTTGCCGGCGTTGGGCATGCCGAGCAGGCCGACGTCGGCCAGCACCTTGAGCTCCAGGTGCAGGTTGCGGTACTCGCCTTCCTGTCCCATCGTTTTCTTGCGCGGCGCGCGGTTGGTGCTCGACTTGAAGTGGATGTTGCCCAGGCCGCCGCGCCCGCCTTGCGCGATCAGCACGGTCTTGCCGTCTTCGTCGAGGTCGGCGATGAGATCACCGCTCTCGAGGTCCTTGATCACGGTGCCGACCGGAAAGCGCAGCGTGATGTCGTCGCCGCCCTTGCCATAGCAGTCGCGGCTGCCGCCGTTCTCGCCGCGCTCGGCGCGGAAGCTGCGTGTGTAGCGGTAGTCGATCAGGGTGTTGAGGTTGCGGTCAGCGACCGCATACACGCTGCCGCCGCGCCCGCCGTCGCCGCCGCTCGGGCCGCCCTTGGGGATGTACTTCTCGCGGCGGAAGGTGGCCACGCCGTTGCCGCCGTCGCCGGCGTAGACCTCGATGCGGGCCTCGTCAAAAAACTTCATGCCTGATCAACCTGGTTGTGGCGCCCGCCGTGGCGGACTCCGGAAACGAAAAAGCCCTACCGCAAGGATAGGGCTTTTGTGCTGCGATGCGATCGGACGCGAAGGATCAGGCCGCTTCCGGCACGATGATCACGGTGCGACGACGCGACGGGCCCTTGACCGCGAACTGCACCACGCCGTTCTTGAGTGCGAACAGGGTGTGGTCCTTGCCGATGCCGACGTTGTCGCCCGGGTGGTATTCGGTGCCGCGCTGGCGAACGATGATGTTGCCGGCGAGCACGAACTGGCCACCATAACGCTTGACGCCGAGGCGTTTCGATTCCGAGTCGCGGCCGTTACGCGAACTGCCGCCAGCTTTCTTGTGTGCCATGTCGGATTACCCCCTTCGCCTTAGGCCGAGATCGCTTCGATGCGAAGCTCGGTGTAGTTCTGACGATGCCCCTGGTGCTTCTGGTAGTGCTTGCGGCGGCGCATCTTGAAAATCTTGATCTTGTCGTGACGGCCGTGGGAAACCACGGTCGCCTTGACGGTAGCCCCGGCAACCACCGGCGTGCCGATCTTGACGGCATCACCTTCACCGACCATGAAGACTTGGTCGATGGTGATTTCGGAACCCACGTCGGCCGGTATCTGTTCTACCTTGATCTTTTCGCCGGCCGCGACGCGATACTGCTTGCCGCCGGTTTTTATCACCGCGTACATGGTGTTACTCCAGTTGATGGGTCTGCAAAGAATCGAACACATTAGCCGAACCGACGGCGGAAGTCAATGCCGAACGCCCATGCCCGCCGGTGTGCCCCCTGCATGCGCGCCGCGGCTGGCGGGAAGCGGGCGATCGTTCGCGCCTTCCGGCGCTCCTACAGGTAGCCGTGTCTCGGGAGGCCCCTGTAGGAGCGCCGGAAGGCGCGAACAGAACGCTCGAATCCGCGCCACTGTGCCGGGCCAGCGTGGCGCGTTCGCGCCTTCCGGCGCTCCTACACGGGAGGTGTCGTGAGCGCCGGAGGCGGCTTGTCGGCCAGCGCCGGCAACAGCGCGTCGAGCGCCTGGTGCTCGGTGCGGTAGCTCGCCTGCGCGCCGATGCGCGCCCACAGGCCATCGCGCTCCATGGCGTCGATCACCTGCTTCTTCAGCCCGCAGAAGGCGATCGTCTGGCCCTGGACGTGGAAGCGCTCGACCAGGCTCGCCAGCGTGTACAGACCGGTGGCGTCGATGTCGTTGATGCCCCCGGCCGACACCAGCACCACCTTGACGCCCGCCTGCGCACGCGCTGCACCAAGCATGGCATCCTCGAAGGTGGCGGCGGTGACGAAGCTGAGCGGGCTGTCGAAGCGCAGGATCACCAGTTGCGGGTGTGGATGCGGCAGGCCAAAACGTTCGCGATCGCGATAGGTGCCGTCCTCGTGCAGGCCGAGCAGCGCCACGCGCGGGCGCATGCCGCGATACACCATCAGTGCGAGCGACAGGATCAGGCCGGCGAAGATGCCGTTCTGGATGTCGGGGGCGAAGGCGAGGGTATGGGCGCCAGGGGCGAGCGACAGCGCCGCGGCGCTCAGCGCGCCGCTCAGCGGCGGCAGGCTGGGGTAGGCGGCGATTTCCAGCCCGTCGGG
>JAKLLJ010000054.1:0-297 GCA_023150215.1 Thauera sp.
AGGGTGGGGATCATGCGTTCGCTCCCTTGGCGGCGTGGGTTTCGGTCGGGGACAGGGCGGTCTTGCGAGCGCCGGGGGACTCTTCGGCGGTCGTGCCTGCGGGCAGCGTCGCACGCCCGGCGCCGGGTGCGGCGGAGGCGTCGTCGAGCACCGCCGCCGCGCGTCGCGCGCGCAGCTTGCGCCACAGGCCGACCACGCCGTCGGGCAGGTACAGCGTCACCGCGATGAACAGGAAGCCGAGCACGAAGGGCCAGTATTCCGGCAGATAGACGGTGAACACGCTCTTGGCGAGGTTCA
>JAKLLJ010000054.1:307-13825 GCA_023150215.1 Thauera sp.
GCGTGCCGCGCCCGCCCACCGCCACCCACACCGCGATCTCGATCGAGTTCGCCGGCGACATCTCCGACGGGTTGATGATGCCGACCTGGGGCACGTACAGCGCGCCCGCCAGCCCGCACAGCATCGCCGACAGCGTCCACATGAAGAGCTTGTAGTGCAGCGGGTTGTAGCCGATGAACATGACCCGGCTCTCGGCATCGCGGATCGCCGCCAGCACGCGGCCGAAGCGCGAGGTCACCAGGTAGCGGCCGAGCACCAGGCAGGCGATCAGCAGCGCCCCGAGAGCGCGAACAACGTGACCCGCATCCCGGGCGAGGTGATGTCGTAACCGAGGATGCGCTTGAAGTCGGTGAAGCCGTTGTTGCCGCCGAAGCCGGTCTCGTTGCGGAAGAACAGCAGCATCGCGGCGTAGGTCAGCGCCTGGGTGATGATCGAGAAATACACCCCCTTGATGCGCGAGCGGAAGGCGAACCAGCCGAACACGAAGGCCACCAGTCCGGGCAGCGCAACCACCAGGAACAGCGCCCACAGCAGGGAATCCGAGCCCGCCCAGTACCAGGGCAGCTCCTTCCAGTCGAGAAAGACCATGAAGTCGGGGATGTCCGCGCCGTAGCTGCCGTCGCGCCCGATCTGGCGCATCAGGTACATGCCGAAGGCGTAGCCGCCGAGGGCGAAGAACAGGCCGTGGCCGAGCGAGAGGATGCCGGCATAGCCCCAGATCAGGTCCATGGCGACCGCGACCACCATGTAGCACAGGATCTTGCCGAGCAGGCCGACGGTGTAGGCGGAGACGTGCAGCGGATGGCTCTCCGGCAGCGCGAGGTGCGCCAGCGGAATACCGATCCAGGCGATGGCGGCGAAGATCGCGAGCGCGATCCAGCCGCCGCGCGGCATGCTCTGGAACAGTCTCAGGGTGAAGGGCGTACGCATCTTGGCGGCCTCAGCTGTCGGCGAAGCGGCCCTTGAGGGCGAAGATGCCCTGCGGACGCTTCTGGATGAAGGCGATGATGAAGACCAGCACCAGGATCTTGGCCACGACCGCGCCCGCCCAGCCTTCGAGGAACTTGGCGACGATGCCCAGGCCGAGCGCCGCCCACACCGCGCCGGCGAGCTGGCCGACACCGCCGAGCACCACCACCATGAAGGCGTCGACGATGTAGCCGGTGCCCATCGCCGGGCCGACGTTGGCGATCTGCGACAGCGCCAGCCCGCCCAGCCCGGCGACGCCCGAGCCGATCGCGAACGCCAGCGTGTCCACCCGCGCCGTGGGCACGCCCACGCAGCCCGCCATCGGCCGGTTCTGGGTGACCGCGCGCACGAACATGCCCAGCCGCGTCTTCTGCATCATCAGCCAGATCAGCACCAGCACGAAGGCGGCGAAGCCGAGGATGACGATGCGGTTGTAGGGCAGCACCACGCCGCCGGCGAGCTCGACGCCGCCCGACATCCACGACGGGTTGGCGAGCTCCAGGTTCTGCGGCCCGAAGAGCACGCGCGCGGCCTGGATCAGCACCAGCGACAGGCCCCAGGTGGCGAGCAGGCTCTCCAGCGGGCGACCATAGAGGTGGCGCAGCACCAGGCGCTCCATCGCGATGCCGACCAGCGCGGCGGCGAGGAAGGCCGCCGGGATCGCGGCGAGCACGTAGAAATCGAGGTATTCGGGGAAGTGGTTGCGGAACATGCCCTGTACCACGAAGGTGGCGTAGGCGCCGACCATCAGCAGCTCGCCGTGGGCCATGTTGATGACGCCCATCACGCCGTAGGTGATCGCCAGGCCGAGCGCCGCGAGCAGCAGGATGGAGCCGAGCGACAGTCCGGAGAACAACGTGCCCGCCGACTGCGCCAGCGCGATGCGGCGGTCGATGGTGCGGATCGAGGCCTCGGCGGCGGCGCGCACCTCGGCACTCGGCTCGGCCCAGGTCGCCGCCGCGCCCTCGCCGTGCTTCTCGAGCAGTGCGCCGAGCATGTTCTTCACCGCCGCGTCGGACGAGCCGCCGAGCGCCTGCGCGGCCTTGAGGCGCAGCGCGGGATCGGGCGAGGCGAGCTCGAGCTTGGCGGTGGCGTACAGCAGCACCGCGCGCACTGCGGCGTCCGGCTCGGCTTCGAGCGCGCGAGTCAGCGCCGGCAGCAGGGCCGGGCTGGCGTTCTCGCGCAAGGTGTTGGCCGCGACCAGGCGCTGCGCCGGCTCCGGGGCGGATAGCATCAGTGCTGCGCGCGCGGTCCCGAGCGCGCAGCGCAGGCGGTTGTTCACGGTGATGCGGGTCGCGGTCCCGGCGTCGGCGGCGAGCGCCTCGCCGCTCGCGGCATCGCGCAGCCCATCGGGCCCGATCACCACCACGCGGCCGTCCACCGTGCCTAGGCGCCCGTCCTCGAGTGCGTCGAGCAGCGCCGCGGCTTCGTCGCCGCCGGCCACGCCGAGGGCGTCGATCGCGCCAACGCGGGCGTTGAAATCACCGCCCAGGCTCTGCACCAGCGCGGGGTCGAACGCGGCTCGTGCCGGCAGCGCGGCGAGCGCCGCCAGCACGCACAGCAAGGCGGCAAGAAGCCAGTGTCGTTTTGTCGGTCCGAGCATCGTCGGCTCCATGTGGCAAGGCAGAGGGAAACGGCAGGATCGGTGAGCGCTGCGGGACGTGTGGGCAAGAGGGCGTGCGGGAGCTTGTCGCGCAAGGTTCGCGGCTTCCGCCGCTCCTACAGGGGCGCGGCGGTTCGTGCAGGAGCGCCGGAAGGCGCGAACGCCGCGGCCGGGAGGGCGAAGCGTGCCGATTGCCGGAGCGCCCGATTCGCGGCTTCCGCCGCTCCTACCGGAAGAGCGCCGCGCTCCAGACCGGTGCAGGCCGCGAGCTCCTGCCGATCGCCCTCTTTCACCCAGGCCCGAGCGGCCTCAAAGCCCCTGCTTGCCTTCGTTGCCCTCGATGAACGGGCTCCACGGCTGGGCGCGGATCGGTGCCTTGGTCTGCCACACCACGTCGAACTGGCCGTCTGCGCGCACCTCGCCGATCAGCACCGGTTTGTGCAGGTGGTGGTTGGTTGCGTCCATGGTCAGCGTGAAGCCGGACGGGGCCTTGAAGCTCTGCCCGCCCATGGCCGCGATGACCTTGTCGACCTCCGTGCTGCCGGCCTTCTCGACCGCCTGCTTCCACATGTGCAGACCGACGTAGGTGGCCTCCATCGGGTCGTTGGTGACCACGGTGTCGGCGTTGGGGATGGCGTTCTTCTTCGCCCACGCGCGGTACTTGTCGATGAAGGCCTTGTTCTGCGGGTTGTCGACCGACATGAAGTAGTTCCACGCCGCCAGATGGCCGAGCAGGGGCTTGGTATCGACGCCGCGCAGCTCCTCCTCGCCGACCGAGAAGGCCACCACCGGTACGTCGGTGGCCTTCAGTCCGGCATTGCCGAGCTCCTTGTAGAAGGGCACGTTGGAGTCGCCGTTGATGGTCGACACCACGGCCGTCTTCTTGCCCTCGGCGGCGAACTGCTTGATGCGCGCGATGATGGTCTGGTAGTCGGCGTGGCCGAAGGGGGTGTAGTCCTCCAGGATGTCCGCATCGCTCACCCCCTTGCTTTTCAGGAAGGCGCGCAGGATCTTGTTGGTCGTGCGCGGATACACGTAGTCGGTGCCGAGCAGCACGAAGCGTTTCGCGCCGCCGCCTTCGTCGCTCATCAGGTACTCGACCGCGGGGATCGCCTGCTGGTTGGGCGCGGCCCCGGTGTAGAAGACGTTCTTCTCCAGCTCCTCGCCCTCGTACTGCACCGGGTAGAAGAGCAGACCGTTCAACTCCTTGAACACCGGCAGCACCGACTTGCGCGACACCGAGGTCCAGCAGCCGAACACCGCCGCGACCTTGTCCTGCGCCAGCAGCTGGCGCGCGCGCTCGGCGAACAGCGGCCAGTTGGAGGCCGGGTCGACCACCACCGGCTCGAGCTTCTTGCCGAGCACGCCGCCGCCGGCGTTGATCTCCTCGATGGTCATCAGCGCCACGTTCTTCAACGCGGTCTCGGAGATCGCCATCGTGCCCGACAGCGAGTGCAGGATGCCGACCTTGATGGTGTCGGCGGCGTGCGCGCCGGCGGGCAGGCCGATCGCGGCGATGGAAGCCGAAAGCGTGAGGGCTTTGACGAAGTTGCGACGGTTCATGGACGGACCTCTTGCAGTGGGTGGAAGTCGAGCGCAGCGCAGGCTGCGTCGATGACCTCTCTGCAAGGGTCGTGCCACGTCGATGGAAAGTCGCCGGACGCGAGGTGCGAGGAGACCGAAATCCGCGCCACTGCTGCGTTTCTCAGGCACGGACGAATCTTGTGCCCGCTTACCCGCAGCCTTGTCCGTGCGGGGGTGTTCACGATTCCGCGCCCCGCGTCGATGCAGCATCGGCAGTGCAAGCACCATCGCAGTGCAGCAATCTTTCGGCCGCCCGCATGCGTCAGCCGGGGGCCGCTCCTCACACCCGACGCCTTGCGCCTCACTCCCATGCCCGCGCGACTTTGTCGCGCGCCGGGCCTTACAGCATGCTGTCGAGAAACGCCCGCGTGCGCGGATGCTCGGGGCTGGCGAAGAACGCCGCGGCGGGGCGCGACTCGATGAGCTCGCCGCCGTCCATGAACACCACCCTGCTGGCGACCTCGCGCGCGAAGCCCATCTCGTGCGTCACCACCAGCATGGTCATGCGCTCCTCGGCGAGCTGGCGCATGGTGCGCAGCACCTCGCCGGTGAGCTCGGGGTCGAGCGCCGAGGTGGGCTCGTCGAAGAGCATGATGTCGGGCTCCATCGCCAGCGCGCGCGCGATCGCCACACGCTGCTTCTGCCCGCCAGAGAGCCGTGAGGGATGGGCGTCGCGCTTGTCGAAGAGGCCGACCTTGCGCAGCAGTTCCTCGGCTTTGGGCAGGATGGCCTCGCGCTTCATGCCCTTCACGGTGATCGGCGCCTCGATCACGTTCTGCAGCACGGTGAGGTGCGGAAACAGGTTGAAGTGCTGGAACACCATGCCCATGCGCGCGCAGATGCGGCGCACCTCGGCGTCGGCGACGTAGCGCGCGTGGCCGCCGGCGTCGTTGTCGGCGAGGGTGTCGCCCTCGATGACGATGCGACCGGCGTCGATGGTTTCCAGATGGTTGAGGCAGCGCAGGAAGGTGCTCTTGCCCGAGCCGGAGGGCCCGATCACGGCGACCACCTCGCCCTTGGCGAGCGTCAGCGACACGCCCTTGAGCACCTCGTTGCTGCCGAAGCGCTTGCGGATGCCATCGGCGAGAATCATCGAACTCGTCATCGAACTCGTCCTCGAACTCGTTATCGCGGCGGCCTCACTCATAGACGGCATGGCGTTTCTCCAGGCGCTGGAAGAACCACGTCAGTACCAGCGTCATCAGCAGGTAGAAGGCGGCGGCGACGATGAAGGGGGTGATCGTGAAGTCGCGCTGCACGATGCCGCGCGCGGCGCGCAGCAGGTCGTTGAGCGCAAGCACGTAGATCAGCGAGGTGTCCTTGACCAGGGTGATGGTCTCGTTGCTCATCGGCGGCAGGATGCGCTTGACCACCTGCGGCAGCACGATGCGGCGCATGGTCTGGCCGTAGGAGAAGCCGAGCACCTTGGCGCCCTCATACTGGCCGCGGTCGATCGACTGGATGCCGGCGCGGAAGATCTCGGCGAAGTAGGCCGCGTAATTGAGCGCGAAGGCCACGATCGCCGCCGGGAAGTCGGGCAGGCGGATGCCGATCCCCGGCACGAAGGGCAGCGCGTAGTAGATGAACAGCATCTGCAGCATCAGCGGCGTGCCGCGCATCAGCCAGATGTAGCCATTGACCGCCTGGCTGGCGGCGGTGAAGCGCGAGATGCGCACCAGCGCCAGCCCGAGCCCGAGCGGCACCGCCAGCAGCAGGGTGATCAGGAAAAGCTGCAGCGTGACCAGCGAGCCTTCGGCGAGCGGGCCGAGGATGCTGAGGATGTAGTCCATGGCGGGACGCCGGGTGAGCGGCGGGCAGGTGGGGGAGGGCGGTGGTGTCGACGTAGGGGACGCTCGAACCGGCGTACGGAGAGGAGCGAAAGGGTTCGCGGCTTCCACCGCTCCTACAAGGCGCCCCTGTAGGAGCGGCGGAAGCCGCGAACAAGGAACCGCAGAGCGTGTAGGAGCGGCGGAAGCCGCGAACCCCAAGGGCCTGTTTACTTGATGATGTTCTTGCCGAACCACTCGGTCGAGATGCGGGCGGCGCTGCCGTCGGCCTTCATCTCGTCCATTGCCTTCTGCAGCTTCGCCAGCAGCGCGGTGTCGTCCTTGCGGGTGCCGACGCCGTATTCCTCGGTGCCGAAGTGGTCGTCGAGCACCGCGTAGTCGTTCGGCTTCTTGGCGGTGTAGTAGCGGCCCACGACCTCGTCGAGCACCACCGCGTCCAGCCGCCCGGTGGTGAGGTCCATCAGTGCGGTGACGTTGTCGCCGAACTGCTTCAGCTCCTTGAAGGAGGCAGCCACCGGGTCCTTCTGCACCGCGTCGACCGCGCTGCTGCCATCCTGGATGCCGATGACCTTGCCGGCGAGCTCGGCCTTGGTCTTGATCGCCGAGGTGGCGGGCACCACGATGATCTGGTGGTTTTCCATGTAGGCGCTGGTGAAGCCGATGTTCTTACGGCGTTCCTCGGTGATGGTGAGGCCGTTCCACAGCGCATCGACGCGCTTGCCGTTGAGCTCGGCCTCCTTGGCGCTCCAGTCGATCGGCTTGAACTCGACCTCGATGCCCAGGCGCTTCGCGGCCTCTTTCGCGAGGTCGATGTCGAAGCCGACGAGCTCGTTCTTCTCGTTGCGGAAACCCATCGGCGGGAAGTTGTCGTCGAGGCCGATGACGATTTTCGTCGGCGCGGCGGGCGCCGCAGCCGACTGGGCGGCGGGTTCGGTCTTGCCGCAGCCGCCGAGCAGGGCGCCGGCGGTGAGGGAGAGCATCAGCAGCGAGGAGAGTTTCTTCATGGTCTTGCCCGAGAGAATGATCTGAAGCGGGCCGGGTAGGCCTGCTGCGATACGGTGTCGCGATGACGGCACCAAGACCGTGATTCTCGCTGCAGCGCGGCAGGGGAGCAACCTTGGGCGGAAAACGGTGTTGCAGGCGAGCGCGATGGGCGCTGCGCGGCGATGATTCGGGAGGGCGGTGGAGGGCGCCTGGGCGCGGCAAAAGGCTCGCGGCGTCCGCCGCTCCTACGGGGGGATTATGGGAGTGGCGGGGTATGTTCGCGGCTTCCGCCGCTCCTACAGGAGCGCCCCACGCCCATGCCCCACGCCCATGCCCCACGCCCATGCCCAACGCCCATGCCCAACGCCCACGCCCATGCCCACGCCCAACACCGCGCCCAACACCGCGCCCAACACCGCGCCCAACACCGCGCCGCGTGCGCTCCCGCGGCCCGCGCCGTGGCCTGGAGTTGCTGTAGGAGCGGCGGCCGCCGCGAACCCGCGTCCGCCGTGGCCGCGAACCCACATCTGCGGTGGCGGCTGCGAGGTTCAGTCGGCCGCGTGTTCGCGCGGGCGCCTTTCGGGACGCGGGGAGGCCTGCACGAAACCTTCGCGCGCGTTCGGCGGGCGTTCGCGTTCGATTCGCGGTGGGCGGGGGCCGTCGGGACGGTTTTCGCGTTCGCCGGCACGCGGGTTGTCGCGGATACGTTCGCCATCGCGGATACGTTCGCCATCGCGAATTCGTTCCGGACCACGTACCCGCTCGGGACCACCGAGCGGTGCAGGATCACGGCTGCGTTCACTGCTGCGCGGGCGGTCGGCGGGGCCGGCACGATCGGTTTCGCGACGGGGTGCCAGCCCTGGCCAGCGTCCGTCGTCCCGCGTCTGCTCGCGCCAGCGCCCGCCGTCGGGGCGACGATCGCCATCGCGCCAACGGTCATCGTCACGCCGACGCTCCCCATCGCGCCAGCGCTCACGGTCGTGCGCGTCGCGCTGGTCGCGGCGCCCATCCGGGTGCGGGGCCATGCGCGGCGGATGTTGCACGATCGCGCGCGGGCGCACTCCCGGCGGGTTCCAGTAGCCCGGGACCCAGTGCTGGCGGGGCCCGATCCGGTTCCAGTAGCCGTCGACCCAGATGTAGCCGATGGCGGGCGGCACGCCGCGGTACTCCACCCGCGGTTGCGGGGTGACGATGACCGTCTCGCGCTCGTAGTAGCGGTCGTCCTCGTAATAGCCGTAGTCGTCGGCTGGAACCACCGCGCAGCCGCCCAGGCCGAGGCTGCCGGCAAGCAACACGGACCACAGTTTCGAGGGGATTGTCATGGCGGCGTCCTGGACGAAGGCGCGGGCGCGGGGTCGGGGCCTGTCGCCCCGGCAGCCCGCTCCGCATCTCTGCTGTCTCCGCGCGAACCATAGGCCAAAGCCCGTGTGCCGGGTGGGCGGCGCGGTAATCAGATGTGACGGCGCGCGCCTGCAATCCGAGCGCCGTTCAGGCGCCGAGGAGGAGGACGCCCGCGCCCGCGATCGCGCCGCCACCGACGCGCAGCGCGAAGCGGCCGCCACGGCTGTCGGGCAGTAGACGGCCGAGACCCAGGCCGGCAAGGTGCAGCGCCGCGGTGGCGAGCGCGAAGCCGGCGGTGTAGGCGAGGGCCGAGCCTGCGCCCATCTCGGCGTGATGGGCGTGGCCGTGGAAGAGCGCGAAGGCCGCCACCAGCGGCAGCGCCGCTATGAGCGGCAGGCGGGCGAGGCTGGCGATCAGCACGCCGAAGACCAGCACTGACGCGGCGATGCCGGTTTCCACCGCGGGCAGGGCGATGCCGGCAGCGGACAGGGCGGCGCCGGCCAGCATCGCGAGCACGAAGCCGGCCGGCAGCATCCGGCGCGCACCGCCGGGCTGGCGGGCGGCGAAGAGGCCGACCGCGATCATCGCGAGCAGATGGTCGATCCCGCCGAGCGGGTGCGCGAGGCCAGTGGCCAGGCTGGCCGTGCCATGGTCGGGGTGGGCGAGCACCGGCGCGGCGGCGAGGGCGAGGACGACCGCGAGCGCGGGCCGGGCGATGGAGCGACGGAGGGCTTGCATGGGAGAAATTCCTTGGCGGGGTGGATACGGTGGATGGGCGCTGGCGGAAGGGCTGCAAAGAAAGCTAACAAGTTGCGTGCCAGTCGTGCATAAGTGCCCGCCCGACCCGTCCGGCGCGGGGTCTGTCAGGAGGTCGGTGCAAAGGTCTTTTGCGTATTGTGGCTCGAACCGAAACGCGCCTGACCGCCTCACGCGACCGGCAGCGTCAGCACCAGCCGTGCGCCGCCCTCGGGCCGGTTCTCGGCAGCGAGCGTGCCGCCGTGGCGCTCGACGATGCCGTAGCTGATCGACAGCCCCAGCCCGGTGCCCTTGCCGACCGGCTTGGTGGTGAAGAAGGGGTCGAAGATGCGGCCGAGGATCTCCGCCGGGATGCCCGGGCCGTTGTCGTCGAAGCACATCCGCACGCGCCCGTCGTCGAGGGTGGCGGAGATCCGCAGCGTGGGCTGGCCGTCGCCCTGCGCCGCGGCGTCGCGCGCGTTCTCGATCAGGTTGGTCACCACCTGCTGGATGCGGCCGGGCGAGCCGCGCAGCGCGATCCGCGGCGGCAGCGCGAGCTCGACGCGGAAGTCCTCGCGCGCGGTCTTGCACACCCAGCGCACCGCGCGCTCGACGACCTCCACCAGATCGAAGTCCTCCGTCTCGTCGCGGTCCATTGCCGAGAAGCGCTTGAGGCCGTCGACGATCGCGCGCGTGCGCTCGGCGCCTTCGATCGTGCCTTCGATCAGCGAGGGCAGGTCGTCGAGGATGCGGTCGATGCGCAGGCTGCGGCGCGCGGACTCGATCTCCCCGGCGTCCGCGCCGCGGTGGATGGTTTCCAGGTAGCCGGCGAGCCGGCCGGCGTAGCGCTGCAGCGCATGAACGTTGCCGAGCACGAAGCTGATCGGGTTGTTGAGTTCGTGCGCCACCCCGGCGACGAGGCGGCCGAGCGAGGCCATCTTCTCGGCGTGCAGCAACTGCTGCTGGGTGCGCTTGAGGTCCTCGTGCGCTTCGTGCAAGGCCTGGTAGGCGCGGCGTAGCTCGCCCACCGGGCGGCCGGTCACCACCATGCCGAGCGACTTGCCGACGGCGTTGAAGCGCGGCGTGCAGTTCAGCGACACCGGCACCGCGCTGCCGTCGCGCGCGCGCAGCGGCAGCTCGCAGTCGTGCACCTCCTTCGCCCCCTGCCCGAACAGGCGGCGGCGCGCCTCTTCGGCGGCGAGCGGATCGACGAAGAGCTCGAACAGGCTGGTGCCGCGCAAGGTGTCTACGCTGCGTCCGCAGAAGGCCTCGAGCGAGCGGTTGGCGTCCTGGACGATGCCGTTGCGGTCGCACACCAGCATGATGTCCGACATCGAGGTCAGCACCGACAGGATGAACTGCTGCGACTCCTCGAGCTTGGCGTTCTTCTGTTCGAGCGCGACCTCGTACTGGAGCAGGTCCGAATACACCTGATCCATCTTGTCGATGACCTCCATCCACACGTCCTCGCTCACGCCGACGATCTCGCCGGGGTGGGCGGTGTGGTGCAGGGCGTCGTCGGGCGGAGGGCTCATCGGCGGCGGTCCTCGGCTCAATGCACGGTGCACGCCATGCACGGGTCGAAGGAGCGCACCACGTGCTGGACCGCGAGCGGCACGCGTTCGTCCTCGCCCACCGGGGTGCCGACGAGCGCCTGCTCGAGCGCGCCGGGCTGGCTGCCGGCGTCGCGCGGCGAGAAGTTCCACGTCGTCGGGGCGACGATCTGGTAGTTGGCGATCACGCCCTTGCGCACCACCAGCCAATGGCCGAGCGTGCCGCGCGCGGCCTCGACCAGGCCCGTCGCCTGCGCCTCGGCCGGCATCGCGCCGTGCCTGCAGAAGGGCTCGCCGGGTACGATCGCCTGCACCCACGCCTCCATCGCCGGCAGCACGCGGGCGAACTCGAGCGCGCGTGCGACCACCCGCGACAGCACGTTGCCGCCGCCGCGCGCGACCATGTCGCGCACCAGCGGATGGCCGTCGACTACCTGGCGGGCGAGCGCGCCGCACTCGAAGGCCTCGCCGCCGAGCCGCGGCGCCTTGCACCACGAGTAGGCGCCATCCTTGTCGGCGAGCGGTTCCGTGCGGCCCTCGAAGGGATGCAGCGCGGGGCCGTCGGAGAGCCAGGCGTGGCGGCCGTCCTCGGTGATCGTCGCCGGATCGAGCGCCTCCACGATGGGGCGGTCTGCCCGCCACAGCCCGGCGGCGAACAGCGGCGCCTCGTCGAGCCGGTACGCGCCGCCGGACAGGAAGCGGTCGTGGCCGCGTCCGAGCGCGGCGAGCCCGAGCGCGCGCGCGATCGTGAGGAAGTGGCGGAAGTCGCCCTCGTGCGGCGCGCGCGCATCGCACCAGCGCCACAGCGCGGTCTCGGAGTCCAGCGCCGCCACCGCCTCCAGCGTGTCGGCGAACAGCCGGATCTCGAGGAAGGCGCGGAAGCGGCGCAGCAGCGCAAGCAGGCGCAGCTTGTCGTTCATCGCCACCGCGCGCGTGCTGCCGCCCGGCTGCAGCGCCAGCGTGTGCGGCCATTTGCCGGCGAGCGTGCCGGTGAGTTCCAGGAAGGCCGCGCGCGCCGGCAGCATCTCGGCGGCCGCGCCGCCCTCCACGGCCGCGAAGCGCGCATGCGCGGCGGCGTGCCAGGCGTGGCCGCGATAGGCCGCGCGCGCGAAGTCGGGCATGAAGAAGAGGTAGAAGTGGGTGAGGTGGTCGGCGAGGTTCTCCGCCGCCAGCACCAGCGCCGCCGCACGCTCACCGTTGGGGGCCGGCACCAGGCCCATCGCCGCGCGCAGCGCGGATGCCGCCGCGGCCGACTGCGACACCGAGCAGATGCCGCAGATGCGCGGCACGAAGACGAGGGCGTCGAGCGGCGCCTTGCCCACCAGCACACCCTCGAAGCCGCGGTAGAGCGGCGCGGTGACCTGCGCCGCGCGCACGCGGCCGGCCTCGAGCTCGAGGCTCACCTCGAGGTCGCCCTCGACGCGGTTGAAGGGGCCCAGGACCAGTCGGCTCATGCGCGGCCCTCAGCGCCCGTTCCCGCCGCGCGGCACCGCCGGCGGCACCACCGCATGATCGGCGTGGGCGTTCTCGCGCACCCGGCGCGGCGTGGCCGACTTGGACAGCGCGGCGAGCGCGACGAACCAGGCCTTGGGCATGTCCGCCGGCAGGCCGATCGGGATGCCGGCGAGCTTGGGGGTCTGGTGGAAGGGGTGGCCGGGCTCCTCGAAGCCGGGCGCGGTGCAGGCGATGCAGGCGAAGCCGCCCTCGGGGCAGGAGCCGGCGCCGTTCCACAGCCGGGTGTTGCAGTCGGCGTGGGCCTGGGTGCCCTTGCAGCCTAGGTTCTCCATGAGGCAGCCGAGCTGGGAGAGCTCGGCCGCGCTCGCCTTGAACTCGTAGAACTCGTTGCGGCTGCAGCCGTGGTGCACCAGCTTGTCGGCGTAGAAGCGCGGACGGCCGAGCGGGTCGAGCTCGGCGGCGGTGAAAGCGCCGGCGGCGAGCCCGAGCAGGCTCTCGACCACCCAGCCGGGATGGGTCGGGCAGCCGGCGACGTTGATCACCGGCAGGCCGTCGGGGGCGCGCCAGTCGGCACCGAGCAGGCCGCCGGGCTGCTCGCCGTCGTACTGCAGGCCGCAGGCGTCGGTGGGGTTGGCGCCCGAACTGGTCATGCCGCCGAAGGCGGCGCAGCTGCCCACCGCGACCACGTGGCGCGCGCGCGCGGCGAGCCGGCGCACCCAGTCGATCATCGGCCGCCCGGTGCCGGCCAGCATGTGGAAGCGCCCGCTGCCCGCGGGGCCGCGCAGCAGCGCGCCCTCGACGCACAGGATGTCGAGGGCATGGCGGCCCTCGGCGCAGGCCTCGAGCAGCTCGACCGCCTCGGCGCCGGTCTGCTCCGACAGCGAGGGATGCCACAGCAACTCGATGCCGCCGGCGCGCAGGGTGCCGGTGACGTCGCCGGCGTCGTGGCACAGCAGCGACATCGTGCATCCGCCGCAGCCGCCAGATTGCAGCCAGAGCAGGTTCATGCGGCCTCCCCGCCGCGACCCTCGACGGCATCGCCCGCTTTCTCGGCCTCGTCCTCGGCGCCGCCGGCGCGCTCCAGCCCCCAGCGCACGAGCTTCGCGCGCAGGCCCACGCGCGACAGGCCGAGCTCGGCGGCGGTGCGCGTCTTGTTCCAGCGGTGGCGGATCAGGCTGGCGTGGACGATCTTCGCCTCCAGCGCCTCCAGGCGGCTGCGCAGGTCGCCCTCCATGCCGCCCAGCCAGGACAGCGAGGCCTCTTCCTCCGCCGCGCCGGCGGCGTGCAGCACCCGCGGCGACAGGTGGGCGGCCGACAGGTGCGGGCCGTCGGCGAGTGCGATCATGCGCAGCACCTCGTTGCGCAGCTCGCGCACGTTGCCCGGCCAGCGGTAGGCGCACAGGCGCTCGACGATCTCGGCGTCGAGCGGCGCGAAGGCCAGCCCGAGCGCGGCGGCGTTGTCCTGCAGGTAGTGCTGTGCGATCAGCGGGATGTCCATCGGGCGCTC
>JAKLLJ010000055.1 GCA_023150215.1 Thauera sp.
ACGGCCGGTTCCGGAAACTCCTCCCTATGTCCGCTGATGGCCGGCTGCCGCTATTGGAAACCGCATCCGCATAGCTGCCGTTGATCGAGAAGCGAGGCGGATGACGAGTGACAGCACCGGCCGATCAGGCGTCATCCATCCGAAAGCTCCGGCGCCACTCGGCCGGCGTCACCCCGAACGCCTGCTTGAACTGCTGGCGCAGCGCGGTTGCGGTTCCGAAGCCGACCAGTTCGGCGATCCGCTCGATGGGGTGAGCGCTCACTTCGAGCAACTCCTGCGTGCGGCGCATGCGCTCGGCGAGCAGCCAGTTGCGCATTCCGACATCCCGGTCGCCTTCTGAAAGTTGCGCGTGAAGGTGCGCCTGCTCATGCGCGTCCGTGACGCGAGCTCGTCGAGCGTGTGGGTGCTGCCCAGGTTCTGGCGAAGGAAGTCCAGCAACGCGTTGATGCGGACGTCCTGGGTGCTGACGGGTACGGGCCGCTCGATGAACTGCGCCTGGCCACCCTCGCGATACGTGGGTACGACCATGCGGCGCGCGATCCGGTTGGCGATGGCGCTGCCGTGGTGCTGACGGATGAGGTAAAGGCAGCAATCTAGGCCGGCGGCAGCGCCGGGTCGTCCCAGCCGGGCACGATGACGATGTCGGCGCTCGCCAGCGCTTCGAGCCCCGCGCCCGGGGCGACGCTCATCCCATGCGCGGCCGGGATCGGCCCGTCCTCGGCGGCACAGACGGTGAGCGAGAAGAGTTGCTCACCGGGCAGTATGTCGCCGAACAGGATGCACGGCGCCGAGAGGTGAAACGGGCTGACGTTCGGGTACGCCACCACGGCAACCGAGGGCGTGGGCATGGGCTCGATTCTCCTCTGTGGATCCGACCGCCGGGCTTGAGGCGCCTGTGCCGGGGCCCCGGTGGTCTGGGGCACAGGATCGATCAGAAATGGTAACGCTCGCCGTCCTCCGGTACGCGCGCACGTTCCGGGTCGAGGCCTTTTTCTGCGATGAAGGCGCGCAGTTCCTTACGGGTGAGCATGCCGTGGTTGACCGCCTCCAGGTGACTGGCGATCACGGTGGCCTTTGGGGCGAAACGGTAGGCGCGCTCGACGTCCTCCTTGCCCATGATGATCGAGCCTTCGAAACCCACCACCCGGGCATAGCCGGCGTTGAGCACGACCACGTCGGGCTGATGGCGCTGCAGCGCGGACTCGACATGCGGGTTCCACACCGTGTCGCCCGCCACATACACGCGCTTGTATCCCGGGCGCTGGAAGACCACGCCCGACACCTTGCCCAGGAGCGCGCCGAGCGGGCTCTGCATCATCGCATCGCTGCCGTGCTGGCCGGCGGTCCGGATGAGGCGGGTGCCTTCGAATTCCGTGTTCTCGTTCAGCACGCGTACATCGGCAAAACCGTCCTCGCGGACGCTGCGGGCGTCGTCCTCGTTCTGCACGAAGATCGGCATGTTTTTGGGTAGTTGCGCCTTGGCGGCGTCGTCCCAATGGTCCGCGTGCAGGCGGAGTTCCAGCGCCGTCGGTGATTTCGTGTCGGCATTCTGCCGATCGGGACGCCATCCGAAAATTGGCCCGAAGGACAAAAGACGCAACGATCGGGCCATTTGTGCAGCGACGGGCGTGCCAGTTTGCAGGGCGTGTCGCCGGGAGGGGCGGGCAGACCAAGACGCACACGCCGCCATAAGCGACACGGTCAAGGAGGTGGTCGAAGGGGCTCAGCCGTGGTGGCGTCGTGAGGGGTTTGAAGCGCAAAAAGAGTGGTCAGTGCGTCGCCGGACGAGCCTTTGTTGCACAGATACAAAACTGTAAACAAAGTGTCCAAAAACGACAAAACCCACCGCTTTGGGTGGGTTCGTCTGCCTACTATGCGCTTACTTTGACTTTTCGCGCGGTGCCGAATGTGCGCTAAGTCTTCGATTTTGTGGGGCGACATACCGGTTTCGAACCGGTGACCTTTGGAGCCACAATCCAATGCTCTACCAACTGAGCTAATGCCGCCACTACAGGATCCCGGCGATTGCCGCAACCCTTGCAACTTGTTTCTCTGGCCTGCCCGGCAGGGATCGAACCTGCAACCGCCGGCTTAGAAGGCCGGTGCTCTATCCAATTGAGCTACGGGCAGCTTCTGACAGGCAGACGGGGTGTGAGCTGGTCGGGGTGGAGGGATTCGAACCCCCGACATCTTGCTCCCAAAGCAAGCGCGCTACCGGACTGCGCTACACCCCGAGAGCCGCGAACTATACAGATCCGGTTTTGCTTCGTCAAACAGTTTTTGCGCGCTGCGAAAAAAGCCGGAATCAAGCACTGGCGTGGCTTCCAGGGCGTGGGCCGGCGCTCCTCGCGGCGTCGCGGCGGGCCCGCACGACACGCAGCAGGTTGGCGAACAGCCAGCCGAATTCGACCGCCAGCACGAGTCCCGCGAGCGGTGCGAGCATGGGGACGAATACCGCGACGCACAGGCTTGCCAGGCTCGCGGTGCGCACGTGGAGCTGGCGCCGGATGGGCGTGTCGGGCAGCAGCTTCTTCATGTTCGGCGCCTTGAGCCCGGCCTGGGTGAGGTGGAGCCAGGCGAGGAAGGGCAGGATCTTGTACAGCATCGCCGTGATCGTGCCGCCGAAGCCGCCGTGCAGGATCAGCACGCCGGCCAGGATCGGCCAGTAGTCGGCGTCCGACCACAGCGAGATGACCAGCACGAGCACGCCCGCGAGGGCGGCGTACATCGCCTGGCGGAAGGCTAGGAAAGGCGTGTCGGGCTTGCTGCGCCGCGAATGTGCCTGCAGGTAAAGGGTGATGGCCGCGTAGCCGGCACCCAGCAGGCCGAGCGCGATGATCGCGGCGATGCGCGCGCCGTCGAGGGCGAAGAATTCGGCGATCGTCCACAGCACCAGCGTGCCGGTGACCGCCGGTGCCCACAGCAGCGTGAAGCGCTGCGGATAGGCCGCGGTGATCTGGAACATCGGCACCACGACCCAGCTCGTCGCTGCGAGCAGCACCGCGGCCCAGCCCATCCAGCCCCAGCCGGCGTGCAGGTTGACCGCGGTGGGCAGCGGCACGGGCAGGGCGACGCCGCTGCCGAGCACCAATGCAAGGGCGAGACCGAACGCCGCGGTGACGACGAGGCCGGCAAAGGCCATGCGCAGGTCGCGCGGCGTGCGCGTGTTGGAGCCGGTCTTCGAGCCGCGCCTGAGCCCGAGCGCGGCAGCGGACAGGAAGAAGGCGAGCCCGCCCACGAGCGAGGCCGCGCCGGCGAGCAGCACACCGGGAGTGCCGGTGCCTAGCCCGAAGGCGAGTCCTGCGGTGCCGAGTGTCATCGCGACATGGGTGACTCCGGCGATGAGCAGAGGGGCCGGCATGCTCGCCCCGGCGACCACCGGCATTACCTGCAGCAGCGCGCCGAGCATCACCTGCAGCATGAAGCCGGCGGCGAAGAGATGGGCGATGGCGAGTGCGCCGGGTGTCCAGCGCGACACGAGGATCTCGCCGCCGAAGACGAGGGTCAGGCCGGCGGCGATCCCGAACAGGGGGGCAGTCAGGAAAAAACGGACCGGAGCGGAAAACGGCGGGGTGTCCTCGTAGGAGAGACCCGGTCCCATCATGAGTGAGTGATCCGGATTTCGACCGCACCGTCGTCGCGGTAGGCCTCGGCGTGACGGTATCCGTCGCGGTCGAGGATGCGCAGCAGCGGGTGCGGCATGCGATCGAGGATGAGCAGCATCTCCTCGCCCCGGGTCATGCTCATCAGCCCTTCCATGGCGCGCTCGAAAGGCTCGGGAGGCTCCAGGCCACGTGCGTCGACAGTGCGTGCGCTCATGCTGCGCGGGCCTCCGTGAGATGCTTGCCGACCGAGTCGGAGAGACGTTGCTGCTCCTCGCCGGACAGGCGGGTGTCGAGCATCGGGTAGATGACGCTTTCTTCCTTCATGTTGTGCTGCTGCATCATGATCAGCAGGGTCTCGGCCTCGCCGGCGAAGTCGTCGGCATCCTGCTTGTCGAGTGCGTACTGCAGCGCGGCGAGGGTGTCGCGCATGTTGCGGTGTTCGCTGCGCATCACCGCGGTGGGGCCCTGGGTCATGCCGGTGGCTTGCTCGAAGGCGGGGAAGAGGGTGCTTTCCTCGGCGTCGAAGTGGGCGTTGAGGGCGTCGGCGAACTGTTTCAGCGCGTCTGCGGCTTCGGCCCAGTCGCCGTCGGAGGCGAGCTCCTCCGCGCGCACGAAGATGCCGTCACAGTCGCGGTGGTCATGGGTCATGAGTTCGGAAATGGTATTCATCGGTGTCTCCTCTCGGGCGGGTGGGTCGAATTCTCCTCGGGGAGCAGCAAAGGGCATTGATACAAGTCAAGAGCATTGGTGGGGATTCAACAGTTTGCAGGGCATCAAGGGCCTGCACCGGCGCTGCCCGACCCTTGGGTCCGGCGTCGCTTGCAGGCACAATGCGCGCTTTTTCGCGGGGTGCGCGTGACGCGAACGAATTCGTCGCTGGTGCGCGGGCATGGCTGGGTGCGGATCTTCCTGCCCTTCGCTCTCGGCTATTACTTGTCCTACCTGCTGCGCACGGTCAACGCGGTGATCTCGCCGCTGATCACCGACGAGCTCGGCTTGTCGGCGGCGAGCCTGGGGTTGATGACCAGCGCATACTTCGTCGCCTTCGGCGTGGCCCAGATCCCGGTCGGGATCGCGCTCGACCGCTACGGTCCGCGGCGAGTCGAGGCCGCCTTGCTGTTATTGGCGGCGCTCGGCAGCGCCTTGTTCGCCTGCGGCGATTCGCTCGGCGAACTGGCGGCGGCGCGTGCGCTGGTCGGGCTGGGGGTTTCGGCCTGCCTGATGGCGGCGCTCAAGGGCTTTGCGATGTGGTATCCGCCCGAGCGGCAAAGTTCGCTGATCGGCTTCATCATGGCCTCGGGCTCGCTCGGTGCGCTCACTGCCAGCGTGCCGCTGGAGATCGTGTTGCCGGCGCTCGGCTGGCGCGGTGCGTTCTGGATCATCGCTGCAGTCGCGCTGCTGGCCGCGGTGCTGGTGCTGCGCGCGCTACCCGAGTCGCGCCAGGAGACGCACGAGCGCTCGCTCGGGCAGGCGCTCAAGGTGGTGGCCGCGATCTACGCGTCGCCGGTCTTTCTGCGCTACGCGCCGGTGTCAGTGTTTTTCGTCGGCGGTTTCATGGCCTTGCAGAGCCTGTGGGTCGTGCCCTGGGTGATGAACGTCAATGGACTCGACCTGAGCGGGGCGGCCAAGGTGCTGGTGGCGCTCAACCTGGGCAATCTGGCCGGCCAGCTGTCCATCGGTCTGCTCGGCGTGCGCCTTGCGCGCGCGCACGTGCAACCGCTTGGCCTGCTGCGCGTGGGCTACGCGGGCATGCTCGTGGTGCAGGCGCTGATCCTGTGGTCGACGCTGCCGCCACTGCTGCTGTGGTCGGTGTTCGGTGTGCTGACGGCGGTGAATTCACAGACTTATCTGGCCGCTTCGCGGGCCTTTCCGGTGGCGCTGTTCGGCCGCGTCAGCACCGCGCTGAACCTGATGGCCTTTGCCGGCGCGTTCATCGTGCAGTGGGGCATGGGCATCGGCCTCGATGCGATGCAGGCGGCGGGGGCGGACCTGCGCAACGCGCTCGCCTATGGCTTTGCCGGGCTGCTCGTGCTGCAGGCGGCCGCTTTCGTCCCCCTGCTCGGCCGGGCGGATGTGCGGCCGGGGCAGGGCACGTCGTGAGCCGGTGCGCGTTCGCATGCTGCGCGTGCACGCCTTCCTTACCCGTGCGCTGCAAAGCGGCGCAAAATGGCGCCCCCACGACCTTTGCAAGATGTCGGCAGGGCACTGACGACATGACGCCCGCGTGTACCGGGCGACGATTTCTTCTCGATGGAGCTTCATATGTCTGATACCGCGACCGACTTGACCACCTTGCCGCCGAAGCGCAGGGGTGTCCGTCGGACGTTGTGGACGGTGGCGGTCCTGCTCGCCCTGTCGGCATTCGCCTACCTTGCCGTGCCGCCGGTGGCGCGGCACTACGCGCAAAAATTGCTCGGCGAGACGCTCGGGCGCGAGGTCAGCATCGAGCGGGTGCTGATCAATCCGTTCCGCCTGAGCGCGGAAGTCGGCGGGCTGCGCGTCATGGAGGCGGGCGGCACCGGCGAGGCGCTGAGCTTCGAGTCGCTGCGCGCCAACCTCGAGATCGAGTCGGTCGTGCGCAAGGGGCTCGTGTTGCACGAACTCGCGCTCGTGCGTCCGCGCGTCGCGTTCGCGCTCGAAGGCGAGGGTCGGCACAACTGGTCGGACGTGCTCGAGCGCCTTGCTGCGCTGGGCGGCGAGGCCCCGGCCGACGATGCGGCGCCCCTGCTGTTCTCGATCGGCAACATCCGGATCAGCGACGGCCTGGTCAAGGTCGAGGACAAGCCGCGCGGACTCAGCCACGAGCTCGGCGAGATCGACATCGGCGTGCCCTTCGTCTCCAACCTGCCGGTGCGGGTGGATGTGTTCGTGCAGCCTTCGCTGTCTGCCAGGCTCAACGGCGATCCGCTGCTGCTCAATGCGCGCACCAAGCCGTTCGCCCAGACGCAGGAGACCCTCCTCGACATCGCGCTCAAGGAGTTCGATCTCGCGCCCTGGATCGCCTACCTGCCGGTCGAGCCGCGCTTCAAGTTGCCGTCGGCGCTGTTGACGACCAACCTCGAGCTCTCCTTCAGCCAGCCGCCCGGGGGCGCGCCGGTGCTTGCCCTGCGCGGCCCGGTGCAGGTGAACAAGCTGGTGCTGCAGGACCGCGACGGCGCGCCCGTCGCCACGGTGGCCGAGGCGGAACTCGAGTTCGCCGACGTCCAGCCGCTGATCGGGCGCTGGCATTTCACCCGGCTGCGCCTGGCGCAGCCCGAGATCGACCTGGTGCGGCTCAAGGACGGCGGCCTCAACGTGCTCGGCCTGCTGCCGCCACCGGCCCCGGCCCCCAAGGGCAAGTCCGCGGCAGGGAAGAAGCCCGTTGCGGCCAGCGTTGCGGCGCCTGCGCCGCGACCGGACGCTGCGGCCGGTGCCGCACAGGGCGACGCCGCGAGTGCGCCGGCCTTGGCCGCGCCGGCTGCGGCGGCCTCCGCGAGGGCCGATGTCCTGCTCGCGCTCGCGCGCATCCGCGATGGTGTGCTGCGCTTCGAGGATCGCAGCCTGCCCGAGCCCTTCCGTACCCGCATCGAGGCAATCAACCTCGACATGCGCGACCTCGCCACCGAAGGCACCCTGCCGGCAGAGATCCGCCTCGACTACGTCACCGACGCCGGCGAGAAGTTCACCCACGAGGACGTGCTGCGCCTGGCGCCCTTCGAGTTCACAGGCAACCTGCAGTTCGACTCGATCCGCTTGTCGCGCTATGCGCCATATCTCGCGGCGGCGATTCCGGGAGGGTCGATCAGCAACGGCAGCCTGAGCGGGAGCGCACAGTATCGCGTGACGGTGGACAAGAATGGCGAGCCGCTGGTCGAGGTCAGTTCCGAGTCCCTCGCGCTGCGCGACTTCGCGCTCATGCTGAAGGGTGCCAAGGCCCCTGCGCTGAGCGTGCCCGAACTCGACGTGCGGGGTGCCATGCTCGACCTCGGCGGACGCAGCGTGCGTGTCGCCGGAGTGGATCTGAAGGGCGTGGCGGTGTCGGCCGTGCGCGAGAAGGATGGCGAGTTCGACCTGTTGACGGCGCTCGTGCCTGCTGCCGCCAAGTCGGCAAGCAGGACGCCGGCCAAGCCGACGGCCAAGCCCGCGACGGCAGCGAAGGCGGGCGGCGACTGGGTGGTGGCGGTGGACAAGCTCGCCCTGCGCGGCGCCTCCGTGCGCCTGGACGATCGCCGCGTGGCGCGTCCGGTGCTCACCGCGGTCGAAGGCATCGACCTCGATGTGGAGGGTTTCTCGACCGAGAAGGGCAATACCTTCCAGTTCAAGCTCGACTCGCGCCTCAACAAGCAGGGCCGCGTGGCTGCATCCGGGCCGCTCACGCTGGCGCCGCTCAAGGGCGAGTTGCGCCTCGACCTGGCGGGCGTGGACCTGCTGCCCTTGCAGCCTTACGTGCTCGAGCAGACCAAGATCGCCATCTCGCGCGGCAGGCTCACCACCCAGGGCCTGCTCAACATCGACACCGGCCGCCAGGGGCAGTTGCTCGCGAACTTTCGTGGCGACCTTGGGGTGGCGAACTTCGCCTCGGTCGACCGCCTCAACGCAACCGACTTCCTGCGCTGGCGCACGCTGTCGATCGCGGGCATCGACGCACGCCTCGAGCCGTTCTCGCTCGGCGTCAAGCGCATCGCGCTCGACGATTTCTACACGCGCTTGATCCTCGACGACAAGGGCCGGCTCAATCTGCGCGAAATCGGCGGGGTGCAGGGCGAGCCGGAACCGGCGGCCGCGCCCAAGGCAGTCGCCGTCGAAGGCGATGGGGCGGCGCCCGCTGCGGCAGCTCAAGGCCAGCGCAGCGTCGAGATCCGCAAGCCGGCCACGCCACCGCCGCCGGTGCGCATCGACCGCATCGAGCTCAAGCGTGGCAACGTCGCCTTCAGCGACCGCTTCATCCGGCCGAACTACGACGCCAACCTGAGCAGCCTGGCCGGCATCATCACCGGCTTCTCGACCGCGTCCGAATCGCTCACCAAGGTCGATCTGAACGGCAAGGTGGACAAGACTGCAGCGCTCACGATCACCGGCGAACTCAACCCTTTCCGCGACGATGCGCACCTCGACATCCTCGCCACCGTGAAGGATTTCGAGCTCACCGGGCTGTCGAGCTATGCGGGCAAGTACGTCGGCTACGGCATTGCCAAGGGCAAGCTGTCGGCCGAACTCAACTACAAGATCGTGGACCGTCAGCTCACCGCTACCAACCAGATCTTCCTCGACCAGCTCAGCTTCGGCGACAAGGTGGACAGCCCCGATGCGGTGAACCTGCCGGTGCAGCTCGCGGTGTCTCTGCTCAAGAACAGCCGCGGCGAGATCGATCTGCGCCTGCCGGTGAGCGGCACGCTCGACGACCCGCAGTTCAGCGTCTTTGGCTTGGTCATGAAGATGCTGTTCAACCTGATCGGCAAGGCCATCACGTCGCCTTTCGCGCTGCTTGGCTCGGCGCTCGGCGGCGGTGAAGAACTGTCCCAGCTCGAGCTCGGCGGAGGCAGTGCCACGCTCGGCGAGGGGCAGCAGGCCAAGCTCAAGATGCTGGCGCAGGCGCTGCTTGACCGCCCCGCGCTGCGCCTGGACATCGTCGGCCGTGCCGACCCGCAGGCCGACCTCGACGGCCTGCGCCAGGTCGCGCTCGATGATGCGGTGCGTGCGCAGAAGCTCAAGGCGATGATCGCCAAGGGCCAGGCGGCGCCCTCGCTCGAGGAGGTCGAGGTTGGCGAGTCGGAATACGCAGAGTTGCTCAAGAAGGCCTATCGCGCGACCGACTTCAAGAAGCCGCGCAACGTCATCGGCATGGTGAAGGACATCCCGGTCCCCGAGATGGAAGCGCTCATGCGCGCCAACGTGAAGGTCGGCGACGACGACCTGCACGGACTCGCCCGCGCCCGTGCGCAGGCGGTGCGCGATTGGTTGGTGGGCGAAGGGGGTGTGCCGGGTGAGCGCGTGTTCGTGCTCGAACCCAAGGTGGAGGCGCTCGGCGACGGCGGCCAGGTGCAGTTCTCGCTGCGCTGAGTGCCGGAGCCATTCGCGCCTTCCGGCGCTCCTACCTGAACCACGGCGCCGCTCCGTCATCGTCGCGTTCGCGCTTGCGGCCGATGTAGGAGCGGCGGCAGCCGCGAACAGGGTCTTGCGGCAGCGCGATGGGCGTCCGCGGTTGCGAAGGCGCCCCATTCGCGCCTTCCGGCGCTCCTACATGAACCACGGCGCCCCTCCGTCATCGCCGCATTCGCGCCTTCCGGCGCTCCTACATGAACCGCCATGGTTCCGGCGGCATGGATGCCATGCTTGCGGCCACAATGTAGGAGCGGCGGTAGCCGCGAATGCAGCGCCGGGATCGCGCGGCGTGCTCGATTCCCGGCGGGCGGCCCTCAGAACATCCCCATTTCCAGCCGCGCCGCCTCGCTCATCATCTCGCGGCTCCATGGCGGATCCCACACCAGCTTGACTTCGGCCTCGGCCACGCCGGGGATGGTCAGCAATTTGTCGCGCGCCTCGTCGGCGATCAGCGTGCCCATGCCGCAGCCGGCGGCGGTGAGCGTCATGCTCACCGCGAGGCGGAAGCTGCCGTCGGCCTGCGCTTCGGCGGTGCACGCATAGATCAGGCCCAGATTGACGATGTCGATCGGAATCTCGGGGTCGAAGCAGGTCGCGAGCTGTGCCCAGGCCGCGCGCTCGATGCTCTCGGACGTCTGCTCGCCAGGCGCGGGTGCCGGCGGTGCGGCGGCGAGTTGCGGTTCGAGCCCGAGCGCGTCGGCGTTGCGCTCGTCGATGCGATAGAGGTTGCCGCCGCTCATCACCGTGATCGAGCCGCCGAGGCGCTGGGTGATGAGCGCATAGCTGCCTTCTTCCAGCGTTTCCGGCTTGCCCCAGGGCACGCTCACCGCCGCGCATTCGCGCTGCAGCACGCGGGAGTCGGTTTCGCCGTAGTGGTCGCCCATGTTGATCTCCTGAAGTTTGGGTCAGCGCCGTCGCGCGCTCGCGTTGCAGGTGCCGAGGACCCCTGGCCCGAACGGTATTTGTGGGTCGATCGATGTCTATTCGGTATGTGCCGTTTGCGCTTCGCCGGCGAGGGCGTTGTGCAGCGTGTGCCAGGCGAGCGTGGCGCACTTCACCCGTGCGGGGAAGTCCTTCACGCCGGCAAGCACCTGCAGCTTGCCGAAGTCGCGCGCAGGGGCGTCGGTGCCCTGGGTGCCGGTGAGCAGTGCATGGACGTCACGGAACAGCGCCTCGACGTCCTCGACCGGCAGCCGTGGCCGACGAAGCTCGCCTCGCGCACGATGCCGTCCTCGACCTGCAGGTACACAGTGAGCTGGTCGCCGCACAGCGGGTTGTGGCCGTCGGCGTGATGGCTGGCCGTGGGCAGCGGGCGGTAGTTACGCGGCTTGCGGTTGTGGTCGAAGATCACTTCCTGGTACAGCTCGCGCAGCGAATCCTGCCTGTCGCTCATGCTGCCCTCCGCGTGCCGAACAGGTCCTGCGCCTTGTGGATGGCGGCGACCAGCGCGTCCAGGTCGGCCCGGTCGTTGTAAAGCGCGAGCGAGGCGCGCGCCGTGCCGGGGATGCCGAAGCGCGTCATCAGCGGCATCGCGCAGTGATGGCCGGCGCGGATCGCCACCCCTTCGGCGTCGAGGATGGTGCCGAGATCGTGCGGATGGATGCCCTCGACTAGGAAGGACAAGATGCCGGCCTTGGTGCGCGCGGTGCCGACGAGGCGCACGCCGGGGATGGCCTGCAGCGCTGCGGTGCCGTATTCAAGCAGCGCCTGCTCGTGGGCGTGGATGCGAGCAAGGCCCACGTCCTGCACGTAGCCGATCGCCGCCGCCAGGCCGATCGCGCCGGCAATGTTGGGCGTGCCGGCCTCGAAGCGCTGCGGCGGCGGTGCGAAGGTGGTGTGTTCGAAGGCGACGGTGCGGATCATGTCGCCGCCGCCTTGCCACGGCGGCATGTGGCGCAGCAGCTCGGCGCGGCCGTAGAGCGCACCGATGCCGGTGGGGGCGTAGAGCTTGTGCCCCGAGAAGACGTAGAAGTCGCAGCCGATCGCCTGCACGTCCACCGCCTGGTGGGCCACCGCCTGGGCGCCGTCGACCAGCACCACCGCGCCCATCTCGTGCGCGCGCCGCGTCATCTCGGCCACCGAATTCACCGTGCCGAGCGCATTCGACACGTGGGTGATCGCCAGCAGCCGGGTGCGCTCGCCGAGCAGGCCCTCGAAGGCCGCCATGTCGAGCTCGCCGTCGTCCTGCACCGGGATCACCTTGAGCACCGCGCCGGTCTGCTCGCACACGAGCTGCCAGGGCACGATGTTGGAGTGGTGCTCCATCGTGCTGAGCAGGATCTCGTCGCCGGCCGTGAGTCGCGGCCGCCCCCAGCTCTGTGCGACCAGGTTGATCGCCTCGGTGGTGCCGCGGGTGAACACGATCTCGTCGGCGCTGGCCGCATTGAGGAAGCGTTGCACGGTGACCCGCGCGCCGTCGTAGAGCTCGGTGGCGTGCTGCGACAGCCAGTGCACGCCGCGATGGATATTGGCGTTGGACTCGCGGTAGAAGCGCGCCTCGGCCTCGATCACCGCAGCGGGCTTTTGCGTGGTGGCGCCATTGTCGAGGTAGGCGAGGCGCCGGCCATTCACCGGCCGCGCCAGGATCGGGAAGTCGGCGGCGAGCTCAAGGATGGGGGCGTCCATGATGGGGTCGCGCGGGGCATTCACGACAGTTCCTCCAGTCGGGCCTCGGCCGGCAGGCGCTCGAGCAGCGCGGCGCGGCCGAGCGCACGCAGCGGGGCGTGGGCGATGCGCTCGAGCACCTCGGCGGCGAAGGCGTAGGTCAGCAGCTGGCGCGCGTGCGCGGCGTCGAGGCCGCGGCTGCGCAGATAGAAGAGGGCGTCGTCGTCGATCTGGCCGACGGTGGCGCCGTGCGCACATTTGACATCGTCGGCGTAGATCTCGAGCTCGGGGCGGGCGTCGGCCTCGGCCAGCTTCGACAGCAGCAGGTTGTCGCAGCGCTGCATGGCGTCGGTGCGCTGGGCGTCCTGGGCCACCAGGATGCGGCCGGTGAACACGCCGCGTGCGTTGCCGTCGAGCAGTCCGCGGTAGAACTCGCGGCTGGTGCCCTGCGGACGAGCGTGGTCGATGCGGGTGTGGTGGTCGACATGGCGGCGGCCATCGGCGTGATAAAGACCGTTGAGCAGCGCTTCGGCGCCTTCGCCGTCGAGCCGGGTGCGGATGTCGTTGCGCGCCAGGCGTGCGCCGAAGGACAGCGAGTGCGAGGCGAACAGCGTGCCGCGTGCCTGCATCGCGGCGATCGTCGCCAGGTGGATGGCCTCGGGCGCCTCTTCCTGCAGCTTCAGGTGCACGACGTGGCTGTCCTGCGCGCCGAGGACGCGGGTGACGGCCGTGGTCAGCGTGGTGCCCGTGGCGCCCGCCGGGTAGTGCTCGACGATCGTCGCCTGTGCGCCGGCATCGACGATGATGAGGTTGCGCAGGTGGCGGTCGGTGGCGGCGGCGCCGATGAAGACGAGATGGATCGGCTGCTCGACGACGACTCCGCGAGCGAGCCGGATCCAGGCACCGTCGGTGGCGAAGGCGGCGTTGAAGGCCTCGGGCGTCTCGCCGTCGCTGGCGTTGCCGAAGGCGGCTTCGACCGCTTCGGGGCTGCGCTTCAGCGCGTCGGCGAGGCTGCCGATCTGCGCGCCGCCAGGCAGCCCGCCGATCGCGGATAGCGCGGGGGCGAAGCGACCGTCGATGAAGACGAGCCAGTGGGCGGGGGAGGCCGCTTGCTGCGTCGAGGACCGGGGGCTTGCGGGGGCGTCGGTGGGGCGGGCGGGCTGGGGTTCGCGGCTGCCGCCGCTCCTACGCGACTCCGCTTCGGGGATGATGGGTTCGCGGCTGCCGCCGCTCCTACCTGATGCGGGGTGCGCGCTCGTTTGCGTTGCGGCCTCGAAGCGGGCGCGCAGGGCGGCGAGGATGCGCTCGGGCTGAACGGTCTCGCGCACCGACAGGGCCTGCTGCTCCATGAAGGCGAGCGAGGTGTGGCGCCAGTTCTCGCGTCGCGTGGTGGGCCAGCCTTCGGCGGCGAAGCGGTCGATCGCCTCGTCGCGCAGGCGGGCGAGCCAGGGCAGATCGGCGCCAGGAAGCCCGCCGACGATCTCGCGATGGCG
>JAKLLJ010000056.1 GCA_023150215.1 Thauera sp.
CGACGAGATCATCGCGCTGATCAAGGCCGCGCCCACGCCTTCTGATGCCAAGCGCGAGCTGATGGCGCGCGAATGGCGCTCGGCGCTGGTCGAGGAGATGCTGTCGCGCGCGCTCGCCGACAGCTACCGCCCCGAGGGGCTGGATCCGCAGTTCGGCCTGCAGGCGCAGGGCTACCGCCTGTCCGAGACCCAGGCCCAGGCCATCCTCGAGCTGCGCCTGCAGCGCCTGACCGGGCTGGAGCAGGACAAGATCGTCGCCGAGTACCGCGAGGTCATGGACGTCATCACCGACCTGCTCGACATCCTCGCCCGTCCCGAGCGCATCACCGCGATCATCGTCGACGAGCTCGGCGCGGTGCGGAACCAGTTCGGCGACCCGCGTCGCTCCGAGTTGGTGATGAACACCGCCGAGATCAACATCGAGGACCTGATCACGCCGGAAGACATGGTCGTGACCCTGTCGCACACCGGCTACTTCAAGCGTCAGCCGCTTGCCGACTACCGCGCTCAGCGCCGCGGCGGTCGTGGCAAGCAGGCGACCTCGATGAAGGACGAGGACTTCATCGACCACCTCTTCGTCGCCAACACCCACGACACCATGCTGTGCTTCTCCAGCCGCGGACGCTGTTACTGGCTCAAGGTGTACGAGGTGCCCGAGGGCACGCGCAACTCGCGCGGCAAGCCGATCGTGAACCTCTTCCCGCTCGTCGAGGGCGAGAAGATCACCGCGGTGCTGCCGATCAAGGAGTTCGACGAAGAGCACTTCGTGTTCATGGCGACCTCCGAAGGCACGGTCAAGAAGACCGCGCTCACCGCGTTCTCCAATCCGCGCAAGGCCGGCATCATCGCGGTCAACCTGGACGACGGCGACCACCTGATCGGGGTGGCGATCACCGACGGGCAGTGTGACGTGATGCTGTTCTCCGACGCCGGCAAGGCGGTGCGCTTTGCCGAGACCGACGTGCGCCCGATGGGCCGCGATGCGCGCGGCGTGCGCGGCATGATGCTGGAAGACGGCCAGGCGGTGATCGCCATGCTGGTCGCCAAGGGTGAGGAGCAATCGGTGCTGACCGCGACCGAGAACGGCTATGGCAAGCGCACCCCGGTGGCGGAATACACCCGCCATGGTCGTGGCACCAAGGGCATGATCGCGATCCAGACCAGCGACCGCAACGGCAAGCTGGTCGGCGCGGTGCTGGTCGAACCCTCCGATGAAGTCATGCTGATCTCGACCGGTGGCGTATTGATCCGCACCCGCGTCGAGAGCATCCGCGAGATGGGGCGCTCGACCCAGGGCGTGACCCTGATCAACCTCGACGACGGCACTTTCCTTGCCAGCATCGAGAAGGTGGCGGAATCGGAATCGGACGAGAGCATGCGCGCCAACGGCGAGCTCGCCGAGGGGGACGAGGCCGCAAAGCAAGTGGAGGCAGGAGAGGCTGCTGACGAAGGTTTGGGTGATGGAGAGGCCCCGGCCACCGGTGAGGAAGGAGAAGCCTGATGAGTCGCGTGTGGAACTTCAGCGCCGGCCCTGCGGTGCTGCCCGAGGCGGTGCTGCGCCAGGCCGCCGACGAGATGCTCGACTGGCACGGCAGCGGCATGGGCGTGATGGAGATGAGCCATCGCGGCAAGGAATTCACCGCGATCGCCGCCCAGGCCGAGGCCGACCTGCGCGAGCTGCTCGCGGTGCCGGCGAACTACCGCATCCTCTTCATGCAGGGCGGGGCGATCGCCGAGAACGCGATCATCCCGATGAACCTGATGGGCGACAGGCGCGTGGCCGACTACGTGGTCACCGGTTCGTGGTCGCAGAAGTCGCAGAAGGAAGCGCGCAAGTACGCCGAGGTGAACATCGCCGCCTCGTCCGAGGCGAGCGGCTTCGCCTCGGTGCCGGCGATGGCGGAGTGGAAGCTGTCGGCCGACCCGGCCTACGTGTTCACCTGCACCAACGAGACCATCGGCGGCGTCGAATACCCCTTCGAGCCCGACCTGGCGCAGATCGGTCGCGGCGAGGTGCCGGTGGTGGCCGACATGTCCTCGCACATCCTGTCGCGTGCGATCGACGTGTCGAAGTACGGGCTCATCTTTGGCGGTGCGCAGAAGAACATCGGCCCCGCGGGTCTCACCATCGTGATCGTGCGCGAGGACCTGCTCGGGCGTGCCATGCCGCATTGCCCGACCGCCTTCGACTTCAAGACCGTGGCCGACAACGGCTCGATGTACAACACCCCGCCCACCTACGCCATCTACATCGCCGGCCTCGTTTTCCAGTGGTTGAAGCGCCAGGGCGGGGTGGCGGCGATCGAGGTGCAGAACGTCGCCAAGGCGAAGCTGTTGTACGACTTCCTCGACGCCAGCGATTTCTACGAGAATCGCGTCGAGCGCGCCTGCCGCTCGCGCATGAACGTGCCCTTCTTCCTCAAGGATGAGGCGCTCAACGAGGCCTTCCTCGCCGAGTCGAAGGCCGCCGGGCTGGTGCAGCTGAAGGGCCACAAGTCGGTCGGCGGCATGCGTGCGTCGATCTACAACGCGATGCCGCTCGCGGGCGTTGCGGCGCTGGTCGACTTCATGCGCGACTTCGCCGCGCGTCGCGGCTGAGGCCCGGCAGGGCGGGCAAGGACGCACGAACACAACATCAAGCCGGAAGCTGGAGGGGCCACGGGCCGAGCATGAGCGACGAACTGCTGAAACTGCGCAACGAGATCGACCGCATCGACGAAGAAATCCTCGCCCGCCTGGCCGAGCGCGCGCGCTGCGCGCAGCGTGTGGGCGAGATCAAGCGAGGGGTCATGTATTACCGCCCCGAGCGCGAGGCCCAGGTATTGCGCCGGCTTGCCGAGCTCAACCCCGGGCCCTTGTCCGCGGATGCGGTGAAGACCATCTTCCGCGAGGTGATGTCGGCCTGCCTCGGGCTCGAGCAGCCGCTGCGCGTGGCCTATCTCGGCCCCGCCGGCACCTTCTCGGAGAGCGCCAGCCGCAAGCATTTCGGCTCCGCACCCAACTTCCTGCCGATGGCGGCGATCGACGACGTGTTTCGTGCGGTCGAGGCCGGCAACGCCGACTACGGCGTGGTGCCGGTGGAGAACTCCACCGAAGGGGCGGTCGGCGGCACGCTCGACCTGTTGCTCGCCAACCCGCTCAAGGTTTGCGGCGAGGTGCGCCTGCGCATTCACCAGCAGCTGATGTCGCGCGCCGAGGGCATCGGCGCGATCCGGCGGGTCTATTCGCATGCGCAGTCGCTGGCGCAGTGCCACGAGTGGCTCAACCGCAACCTGCCGCACCTGCCGCGGGTGCCGGTGGCGAGCAACGCCGAGGCGGCGCGCATGGCCTCCGAGGATCCGGAGTCGTGCGCGATCGCTGGCGAGGCCGCGGCCCAGCTTTACGGCCTCAACGTCCTCGCGCCCAACATCGAGGATGACCCCAACAACACCACCCGCTTCCTCGTCATTGCCGACCACGATGCCGGTCCGTCAGGCAAGGACCGCACCTCGCTGGTGTTCTCGGCGGCCAACCGGCCGGGCGCGATCCACAGCCTGCTCGAGCCGCTTGCCCGGCATGGGGTGGACATGACCAAGCTGCAGTCGCGTCCGGCGCGCTCGGGCCTGTGGGAGTACGTCTTCTATGCCGACATCAACGGGCATCGCGAGGACGCGGAGGTGGCCGCCGCGCTCGGTGAGCTGGACGAGCGTGCCGCCTTCGTGAAGATCATCGGTTCTTACCCGGTCGCAGCGATCTGAGCGCGACCCCGATTGCACAACAAGGCCGCAGGTGCCGTAGCGGCCGCAGCAGGAGACGATCATGAGCATTGCCAGCCTTGCCCCCGACTACATCCGCGCGATCATGGCCTACCAGCCGGGCAAGCCGATTTCCGAGCTTGCCCGCGAGATGGGCATCGCCGAGGCGAACATCGTCAAGCTCGCTTCCAACGAGAACCCGCTCGGCCTTAGTCCGCGCGCGCGCGATGCGGCAATTGCGGCGATGGCCGACATCTCGCGTTATCCGGATGGCGGCGCGTTCGCGCTCAAGAAGGCCTTGTGCGAGCGCTTCGGCGTGAAGCCCGAGCAGCTGGTGATCGGCAATGGCTCCAACGACATCCTCGAGCTCGCCTCCCAGGCCTTCCTCGCGCCCGGGTTGTCGGCGGTGTATTCGCGCCACGCCTTCGCGGTCTATCCGCTCGCCACCAACGCACGCGGGGCACGCGGCATCGAGGTGGCGGCGAAGCACTTTGGCCACGATCTCGATGCGATGGCGGCCGCGATCGAGGTGCAGACCCGGGTGGTGTTCATTGCCAACCCGAACAATCCGACCGGCACCTTCATTCCGGGGGGGGAACTCGAAGCTTTCCTCGCCAAGGTGCCGCGTCACGTGCTGGTGGTGCTCGACGAGGCCTACACCGAGTATCTCGACGCCGGGCAGCGCTATGACTCGATCGCCTGGCTCGCGCGCTTCCCCAACCTGCTGGTGTCGCGCACCTTCTCCAAGGCTTACGGCCTTGCGGGGCTGCGTGTCGGCTACGGTATCGGCCATCCCGAGGTGGTGGACCTGATGAACCGCGTGCGCCAGCCGTTCAACGTCACCTCGGTGGCACTGGCCGCAGCCGAAGCCGCGCTCGGCGACGACGAGTTCCTCGCGCGCAGCGCGGAGGTCAACCGTCGCGGCATGGAGCAGCTCGTTGCCGCCTTCCGCGAGCTCGGCCTGGAGTGGATCCCGTCGGCGGGCAATTTCGTCACCTTCAAGGTCGGCGATGCGATCGGCGTTAACCAGGCGCTGCTGCGCCAGGGCGTGATCGTGCGTCCGATCGCGGCCTACGGCATGCCGCAGTGGCTGCGGGTGTCGATCGGCCTCGCGGAAGAGAACGCGCGCTTCATCGAGGCGCTGCGCCAGGCGCTCGCGTAACCGGGGCGGGGTGATGGGGCGAATCGGCAAGCTCGTCGTCTGCGGCGTCGGTCTGATCGGCGGTTCGTTTGCGCTCGCGTTGCGGCGCGCGGGTGTCGTCGAGCGCATCGTCGGCGTGGGGCGCCGGCGCGAAGTGCTCGAGCGTGCGTGCGCGCTCGGCGTGATCGACGAGATCGCCGACGAGTGGGCGAGCGCGCTCGACGGCGCCGATCTGGTGCTGCTCGCGGCGCCGGTCGGACAGACCGATGCGATCCTCGCGGCGATGGCGCCGCACCTCAAACCAGGCACGATCGTCACCGATGCCGGCAGCACCAAGCGCGACGTGGTCGAGGCGATCCGCCAGCATCTCGGCGGCGCGCTCGCTGACGTGGTGCCCGCGCACCCGATCGCCGGCGCCGAGAAAAGTGGTGTCGAGGCGGCCTTCGCCGAGCTCTACATGGGGCGCAAGGTGGTGCTGACCCCGCTGCCCGAGAGCCGCCCGGAGGCCGTGCAGAAGGTGCGCGATGCGTGGGAGGCCTGCGGTGCCAACGTGGTCGGCATGACACCGCAGGAGCACGACCGCGTCTTCGCCGCGGTGAGCCACCTGCCGCACCTGCTCGCCTTCGGCCTGGTCGACGACCTCGCCGGGCGCAGCAACGCGCCGCTGCTGTTCTCGCATGCGGCGAGCGGTTTCCGCGACTTCACCCGCATCGCCGGCAGTCATCCCGAGATGTGGCGCGACATCTGCGTCGCCAACCGGGTCGCGCTGCTCGAGGAGCTCGACGCCTACCTCGGCGAGCTCGCGCGCCTGCGCATGATGCTGGTCGAGGGGGATGGCGAGGGCCTGGAGGCGGTGTTCGAGCGCGCCCGCCGCGCACGCAATGCCTGGGCCGAAGGCTTGCCGATCCGCACCGCCGAGTGAGGCCGCCGCGAATCCGCCTTTAGGAGCGGCGGAAGCCGCGCACGCCGCGGTCGAGCGGCGTTCGCGGGTATTCCGGTCGCTGCGTTCGCGGCTTCCGCCGCTCCTACCGAAGGCACGGCGCGTTCGAGCTTCTGTGGGCGTGACGCAAGCAGCGATAGCAGCGCTCGGAGATCCGCCGCGCGGGTCGAACGACGACGGCACGGCGCGTGGTTCTGGTATGCGCCATGGACATGCGCAGGCTCGTTGTAGGCGCGGCGGAAGCCGCGAAAGCAGCGCTCGAGCGGCGTTCGCGTGCATTCCAGCCGCTGCGTTCGCGGCTGCCGCCGCGCCTACAGTAAGGGGCGACCCCTAATGGGGCGACGGCCCCGGATTTTTCCAGTCCTGCAGTGCAGGACTCGTTTTCAGAGGTCATGATGGAATTTCTCGATCTGCCCCCGATGCTGGGCGCCGCCGGCAGCGTTCGCTTGCCCGGCTCGAAGAGCATCTCCAACCGTGTGCTGCTGCTCGCCGCGCTCGCTGAGGGCGAGACCGACATCCGCGACCTGCTGCTGTCGGACGACGTCGAGCGCATGCTCGAGGCGCTGCGCGCGCTTGGCGTCGACTGGGAGCGCGAGGGCGACAGCCTGAATTACCGAGTACGGGGCGTTGGCGGGCCCTTCCCGATCAAGACTGGCGATCTCTTCCTAGGCAATGCCGGCACCGCCTTTCGCCCGCTCACCGCAGCGCTCGCCCTGTCGGGCGGCGAGTACCGGCTGGCGGGCGTGCCACGCATGCATGAGCGCCCGATCGGCGATCTGGTCGATGCGCTGCGCCAGCTCGGCGCCGACATCACGTGCATGGCCAACGAGGGTTATCCGCCGCTGCAGCTCAGGCCGGCGACGATCCGTCCGGGCGGCGTGGTCCGCGTGCGTGGTGACGTCTCCAGCCAGTTCCTCACCGCGCTGCTGATGGCGCTGCCGCTGACCGGGGGGCAGACCACGGTCGAGGTGGTCGGCGAGCTGATCTCCAAGCCCTACATCCGTATCACGCTCGAACTCATGGCGCGCTTCGGCGTGCAGGTCGAGCAGCAGGGCTGGGAGCGCTTCGTCGTGCCCGGCGGCGTGCGCTACCGCAGTCCGGGCACGGTGTTCGTCGAGGGTGACGCCTCGTCGGCGTCGTATTTTCTCGCCGCTGGTGCGATCGGCGGCGGGCCTGTGCGGGTGGAGGGCGTGGGCCGGACCAGCATCCAGGGCGACGTGCGCTTCGCCGAGGCGCTCGAGCAGCTCGGCGCCCGCATCACCATGGGCGACAACTGGATCGAGGCCGCAGCACCCGCGGGCGGCGTGCTGAAGGCTTTCGACCTCGATCTCAACCACATCCCCGACGCGGCGATGACGCTCGCGGTGGTGGCGCTTTTTACCGACGGCCCCTGCCGGCTGCGCAACATCGCGAGCTGGCGGGTCAAGGAGACCGACCGCATCGCGGCGATGGCGACCGAGCTGCGCAAGCTTGGCGCCACGGTGGAAGAGGGCGCTGACTACCTGGTCGTGGCCCGACCCCCGCGCCTGCGCCCGGCGGCGATCGACACCTACGACGACCACCGCATGGCGATGTGCTTCTCGCTGATCACGCTGGGGGGGTGCCGCGTGCGCATCAACGACCCGAAGTGCGTCAACAAGACCTTTCCGGGCTATTTCGACGCCTTCGCGAAGATCGCTGCGCCGGTGCCGGTGCTGGCGATCGACGGTCCGTCCGCGTCGGGCAAGGGGACGGTGGCTGCGCGCGTGGCCGAGGCGCTGGGCTGGCACTACCTCGACAGCGGTTCGCTGTACCGTCTGGTCGCACTGGCGGCGATGCGTGCGGGCGTCGCGCTCGACGACGAGGTCGCGGTGGGGGCATTGGCGTCCGCGTTGCCGGCGCGTTTCGAGGCGGGGCGGGTGCTGCTCGGTGAGGGCGAGGCACGCGACGTGACCGATGAGATCCGCTCCGAGGCCTGCTCGGTCGGCGCCTCCAGGGTGGCGGCGCTGGCGGCGGTGCGCGCGGCGCTGTTCGATCGCCAGCGCGACTACTGCGTCGCGCCCGGACTGGTCGCCGAAGGCCGTGACATGGGCTCGGTGATCTTTCCCGACGCGACCGTCAAGGTCTTCCTCACGGCCTCGGCCGAGGCGCGTGCCGAACGGCGCTATAAGCAGTTGATCGAAAAGGGTTTGGCTGCTAATATGGAAAGCCTTCTGAAGGACCTTCGGGAACGGGATGCACGCGATGCCGCCCGCCCTGTTGCGCCACTCGTGAAGCTGCCGGATGCGGTCTTGCTCGACACTACCGAATGTGATGTCGAACAGTCCGTGGCTTTCGTCCTCGATCTCGCCGAGGCGGGGAGAAGGTCCACCGGTTGAACGCAATCGCGCGGGAGCGTGGGCTCCGGCGCTTTTTTTCTTGAACCTACCTTGTTTGCCGTCCCACGACGGCACCGGAATTTTTCCCTCTATGTCCAACGCCACCCCCTCCTTCGAAGAAAGCTTTGCCGCCCTCTTCGAGGAAAGCCTTGCCCTCCAGGAAATGCGCGCCGGTGAAGTCATCACCGCCGAAGTCGTGCGCATCGATCAGAACTTCGTCGTCGTCAACGCCGGCCTGAAGTCCGAAAGCTACGTGCCCATCGAGGAGTTCCGCAACGACCGCGGCGAACTCGAAGCCAACATCGGCGACTTCGTGCATGTCGCGATCGACGCCCTCGAAGACGGCTACGGCGAAACCCGCCTGTCGCGCGACAAGGCCAAGCGCATCGCCGCCTGGAACGACCTCGAGAAGGCGCTCAACGAAGGCTCCCTGGTCAAGGGCGTGGTCACCGGCCGCGTCAAGGGGGGGCTGACTGTCATGACCAACAGCATCCGTGCCTTCCTGCCGGGCTCGCTGGTCGACATGCGTCCGGTCAAGGACACCACGCCGTACGAAGGCAAGGAATTCGAGTTCAAGGTCATCAAGCTCGACCGCAAGCGTAACAACGTGGTGGTCTCGCGTCGTGCCGTGCTGGAAGAGTCGATGGGCGAAGAGCGCGAGAAGCTGCTCGCCAACCTCAAGGAAGGCACCGTCATCAAGGGCGTGGTCAAGAACATCACCGACTACGGTGCGTTCGTGGACCTCGGCGGCATCGACGGCCTGCTGCACATCACCGACCTGGCCTGGCGTCGCGTCCGTCACCCGTCCGAAGTGCTGTCGGTCGGCGACGAGATCGAAGCCAAGGTGCTCAAGTTCGACCAGGAAAAGAACCGCGTCTCGCTCGGCCTCAAGCAGCTCGGCGAAGACCCGTGGGTGGGCATCTCGCGCCGCTACCCGCAGGGCACCCGCCTGTTCGGCAAGGTCACCAACATCACCGACTACGGCGCCTTCGTCGAGGTCGAGCAGGGCATCGAGGGCCTGGTCCACGTGTCCGAGATGGACTGGACCAACAAGAACATTCACCCGACCAAGGTCGTGCAGCTCGGCGACGAAGTCGAGGTCATGATCCTCGAGATCGACGAAGATCGCCGCCGCATCTCGCTGGGCATGAAGCAGTGCATGTCCAACCCGTGGGACGATTTCGCCATCAACCACAAGAAGGGCGACAAGGTCCGCGGCCAGATCAAGTCGATCACCGACTTCGGTGTGTTCATCGGCCTGGAAGGCGGCATCGACGGCCTGGTGCACCTGTCCGACCTTTCCTGGAGCGAGTCCGGCGAAGATGCCGTGCGCAAGTTCAAGAAGGGCGACGAGGTCGAGGCCGTGGTGCTGGCGATCGACGTCGAGCGCGAGCGCATTTCGCTCGGCATCAAGCAGCTCGAAGGCGACCCCTACACCAACTTCATCGCCACCCACGAGAAGAACAGCCTCGTGCGCGGCACCGTGAAGTCGGTCGAGGCGCGTGGTGCAGTGATCTCGCTGGGTGACGACGTCGAGGGCTACCTGCGTGCGTCCGAAGCCGCCCCGCACCGTGTCGACGATCTGACCACCATGTTCAAGGAAGGCGACGAAGTCGAGGCGCTGGTGATCAACGTCGATCGCAAGACGCGTTCGATCAGCCTGTCGATTCGCGCCAAGGATCAGGTCGAGCAGTCGGAAGTCATGAACAAGATGGCCTCTGAAAGTTCGGCCGCCACCGGCACGACCAACCTGGGTGCCCTGCTCAAGGCCAAGCTGAACGAGCAGAAGCAGTAATCTGGCCGATCATGACCAAATCGGAGCTGATCGCCCAGCTCGCGGAGCGTTTTCCGCAGCTGGTCGCAAAGGACGCCGATTACGCGGTCAAGATGATTATCGATGCGATGACCGACGCGCTCGCGCGCGGTGATCGCATCGAGATCCGCGGCTTTGGCAGCTTTGCGCTGAACTACCGTCCGCCCCGTACAGGGCGCAATCCGAAATCCGGCGAGAAGGTCCTGGTGCCGGAAAAATACGTTCCGCATTTCAAGGCGGGCAAGGAGTTGCGCGAAAGGGTGGATCTCGGCGGAAGTTGACCGCGCGGCGATCGGTTTACAGGCGATAATGGAGGGCGACTGCGGTCGCCTTCTTTTTGTTCATCGTTCGGGAATCATGCCGGTCATGCGTGCAATCATCTGGTTCATCCGCCTGCTGTTGTTCTTCCTCTTGTTCGGCTTCGCGATCAAGAACGACCATCTGGTCACGCTGAACTTCTTCTTCGGCATCCAGTGGCAACTTCCTCTCGTGTTCGTCATCCTGGTCAGCTTCGCCGCCGGCGCCCTGCTTGGGGTCACTGCGACCCTGGCTTCGTTGATGCGCCAGCGCCGCGAGATCGCGCGCCTGCGTCGCCAACTCGAGCTCGCCGAGCGCGAGAAGGCCTCCACCGCCACCGCGCTGGCTGCGGCCGAAGCCCAGTTGCCGATGCCCTGAGGCGATGGAGATCGAATACTGGTGGCTGCTGGCGCTGCCGCTCTTCTTTGCGCTCGGCTGGCTGGCTGCACGCATCGACATCCGGCAGGTGGTGCAGGAGTCGCGTGCGCTGCCGCGCTCGTACCTGAGCGGACTGAACTTCCTCCTCAACGAGCAGCCCGACAAGGCGATCGATGCCTTCGTCGAGGCGGTGCGCATCGATCCGCAGACGGTCGAGCTGCACTTCGCGCTCGGCAGTCTGTTCCGACGCCGTGGCGAGACCGAGCGTGCGATCCGCATCCACCAGTTGCTGGTCGATCGTGACGACATCAGTGAGGAGCATCGCCTGCAGGCGCTCGGTGAACTCGGTCAGGATTTCCTCAAGGCCGGCTTGCTCGATCGTGCCGAGGCCGCCTTCGTGCGTCTGCGCGGGACGCGTGCGAACGATCTGGCGCTGCGCAACCTGCTCGAGATCTATCAGCAGGAAAAGGACTGGGCCAAGGCGATTGAGGTTGCGCGGGCGCTGCCCGAGCACGAAGGCGTGATGTGGCGCACCGAGATGGCGAACTTCTACTGCGAGCTTGCCGCGAACGCGATGGCCAACTCGCGCTACGAGGATGCTGGGCGCTATCTCGACGAGGCTTTCGGGGTCAATCGCCAGAGCGTGCGTGCGAGCATCCTTCTCGGCGATCTCCATGCTGCGCAGGGGCGCGATGAAGCAGCACTCGATGCCTGGAAACGCATCGAGAACCAGGATCCCGTTTATCTTGCCCTGGTGGGTGAGCGTCTCATGGAGGCCTACGGCCGACTGGGCAAGGTGGAGCAGGGGCACCAGCTGTTGCGTGCCTGGCTCCAGGCGCATGCCTCGCTCGATCTCCTCGATGAGGTCTTCCATTGGGAGCTCGAGCGCGAGGGACCGAAAGCCGCTTACGAGATGGTGCGCGAGGAGTTGCGCCGTAACCCGACCCTGCTCGGTCTCGACAAGTTGCTCGAGGCGGCGGCGCTCAGCGCACCTGCCGAGCAGCGCGGCGACATCGATCTGATCAAGCAGCTCATCCACGGTCATACCCGACGCGTCGCGCGCTATCGCTGCGAGACCTGCGGCTTCAAGGCGCGCCAGTTCCACTGGCGTTGTCCGGCCTGCGGCGGCTGGGAGACCTACCCGCCGCGGCGCACCGAAGAGTTCGACCTCGCGCCCTGACGTGCAGCGAAGCCGGCGAACCGCCCGCGTGTCGGCGCACCGACGAACCCCCACAGACAGAGCAGAAATGGAATTCAGGACGCTGGAAGACTACGTCGGCCGCACCCCGCTGGTGCGCCTCAAGCGCATCAACGCCGGCCGCAACAACGTGATCCTCGCCAAGCTCGAGGGCAACAATCCGGCGGGCTCGGTCAAGGACCGGCCCGCGTTGTCGATGGTGATGCGTGCCGAGGCACGCGGCCAGATCAAGCCGGGCGACACCCTGATCGAGGCCACCAGCGGCAACACCGGGATCGCGCTCGCGATGGCGGCGGCGATTCGCGGCTACCGCATGATCCTGGTGATGCCGGAGAACCAGAGCGTCGAGCGTCGCCAGACCATGCGCGCTTTCGGTGCCGAACTGGTGCTGGTGCCGAGCTCCGGCGGCATGGAAATGGCGCGCGACATCGCCGAGAAGATGCGTGACGAGGGTCGTGGCATCATCCTCGACCAGTTCGGGAATCCGGACAACCCGATGGCGCACTACGAGGGCACCGGCCCGGAGCTCTGGGAGCAGACCGATGGCCGGATCACCCACTTCGTCAGCTCGATGGGCACCACGGGCACCATCATGGGCACCTCGCGCTTCCTCAAGGAGCGCAATCCAGGCATCTGCATCGTGGGTTGCGAACCGGAGGAGGGCTCGTCGATTCCCGGTATCCGCAAGTGGCCTGAAGCCTATCTGCCGAAGATCTTCGAGCGCCCGCGCGTCGACCGTTTCGAGCGCGTCTCGCAAGCCGATGCCGAGGTGATGACCCGTCGCCTGGCGCGCGAGGAAGGCATCTTTGCCGGTATTTCCTCGGGGGGTTCGATGCACGTGGCGCTGCGCATCGCCGCGCAGGTCGAGAATGCGGTGATCGTCTCCATCGTCTGCGACCGCGGCGACCGCTACCTGTCGACGGGTGTGTTCCCGGCCTGACCGCATCGGTCGCGGCGGTCTCCGCGCCGCGGCGATCCTGCTGGCGCTGGTTGTGGCCGCGCTGGCACTGCCGTCCGGACATGCGGCGAGCTTCGTGCGCCTCGCGCTCGGTGTCGGCGCGTTGTCGCACCCGGGTATCGCGGTCGATGACATTCGCTTGGAGCTCGACGCACGCAGCGTCGCCGGCGCGCTGCACATCGGTCGCGTGCGCATCGCCGGGCGCGAGTGGCGCGCACTGGAAGTGCGCTGCGGCCGCGTCGCGGTGGATGCGGGTGCACTCGCCTGTGCCGGTGCCAGCGTGCATGTGGCGGGTCGTCGGCTTCCCCTCGAGGTCGACCTCGACAGCGCGCTCGGTGCGGGACCGCTGCGTGTCGCTATGCGTCTCGCCACCGGTGGCCGGATCGACGCACATGTCGACGCCGAGGGTGGCGTGCGCGTGCAGTGGCGGGCGCTGCGCCTGGTGGACGCTGAAACGATCGTCGGCGCCTGGCGAGCCGACCTCGTGAGCGCGATCCGGCACTACCAGCCCGGCGGCACGCTCGACGGCGAACTCCAATTGATCACCGTAGCGGGGGAGTCACGCCTGGCGCTCAGCAGTCGTCTCTCCGGCGCCCAGTTCGGCAGCGCGGACGGCCTGCTCGCGGGGGAGGGCCTGGACATCGGTTTTGCGCTCGATGCGCGTGGCGCCGGGCGGACGTGGTCATGGACCGCAAGCGCCGACTGGCGTGCCGACGCGGCCTACGTGCATCCGCTGCTCATCGAGGCTGGGGCCGGTTTGAAGGCTGCAGGTCGTGCGGACGGTGGGCGGATTGACGTCGATGAAGCGCAGCTTTCGCTCGACGGCGTGGAAGAGATCATTGTGCGCCTCGTGCTGGATCGCGAGCGCGGGGTGTTCGAAAC
>JAKLLJ010000057.1 GCA_023150215.1 Thauera sp.
CGAGGCCGCCGAGCGCCACCAGGATCACGGCCTCGCCGGCGACCTGCCGTGGCTCGAGCAGGCGTTCGACTGCATGCCAGACCAGGCCGCCGACCACGGCGAGCATGAACAGTGCATTGAGCAGCGCCGCCAGCGCCTCGACCCGGCGCAGGCCGTAAGAGTGGCGCGCGCTCGGCGCACGCCGGGCGACCCGGGTTGCGATCGCGGCGAGTCCGAGTGAGGCGGCGTCGGTGAGCATGTGGCCCGCATCGCCGAGCAGCGCCAGCGAGCCCGACCACCAGCCGGCGACCGCCTCGACTGCGGCAAACGCCAGGGTGAGCGTCAGCGCAAGCGGCAGGAAGCGACTCGCGGAGTGGTCGTGGTGGTGATCGTGACCGGGGTGCGCGTGCGGGTGCCGGCCATGGCCGTGCGCGGCGGTGTCGCCATGGTGCCGCGTGTGCGCGTCGTCCTCGTGCGCGTGCTGCATCGGATCGCTTCCTGTCGATCGGGAGAGGCCTCGATTATGCCCCGCACGGCCCGCCGGCGCGTCGCGCCCGGCAGGCGCGAAGCGGACGCGCAGCACACGTCCCACGTGTAGGAGCGCCGGAAGGCGCGAGTTCCGCGGCGACGAGGCGATGCGGCGAGTTTCAGGCGCCGGGGTTCGCGGCTGCCGCCGCTCCTACAGGGGCTTCGGGAACGCGGTGGTTTCGATGTAGGAGCGCCGGCAGGCGCGAACCGGTGCCAGCTCGACGGCGCTGCCGACGCCCGTCTTTTCCATGACGTGCTGGCGATGCACGTGCACCGTCTTTTCGCTGATCGCGAGCTCGCGCCCGACGAGCCTGTTGGGCATTCCGAGCGCTACCCGACGTGCTCCCTCCAGCTCCCGCGGCGACAGGCGGTCGAGCAGGCCCCCTTCGCCTCTTCGCGGCGTGCGTGGCAGGCACGCGCCAGGCCGTGACGCCATCGACGTTTGCCGATATCTTCGGACTCGATCGTGGGCGGGGCCGCAGGTCGGCCGGCTGCCTCGTTGGCGATGAATGCAAGGGGAGGTGGGATGCGGATACTGAGCTGGAACATCCAGTGGGGCAGGGGCGCGGACGGTCGGGTCGATCTCGCGCGTACGATTGCGGTGATCCGTGCCGCGGGGCCGCTCGATGTCATCTGCCTGCAGGAGGTGGCGAGCAATTTTCCGGGGCTCGCCGGTGGCGCGCGCGAGGACGAGCCCACCCTGCTGGCGGCTGCCTTCGCCGATTTCGAGCCGGTGTTCGGCGCTGGCATGGACGTGCCCGATGGCGAAGGCGGTCGTGCGCGTTTCGGCAACCTGCTGTTGTCGTGCCTGCCGGTGGGGCAGGTGTTTCGCCACCTGCTGCCCTCGCCCGCCGATCCGGCTTGGCCGGCGATGCAGCGGGTGTGCGTGGAAGCGGTGGTGAGTGCGCCTTGGGGGCCGCTGCGCGTGATGACGACCCACCTCGAGTACTACTCGGTGCTCCAGCGCCGGGCCCAGTTCGAGGCCTTGCGCGCGCTGCAGGCCGAGACGGCCGCGCTGGCGCGCCTGCCCGCGGCGGGCCAGGCGTCCAATCCGACCTTCGCGGCGCGCCCGCGGCCGGCCTCGGCGGTGCTGTGCGGCGACTTCAACTGCGAGCCGGACTCGCTCGAGCATCGCCGCATGCAGGCTCCGATCGCGGCGGACGTGCCCGCCTGGCGCGATGCCTGGCGCACGATCTCGCCCGCCTCGCCTCATGAGCCCAGTGTCGGCCTGCATGGGGCGGAGTGGCCGGATCATGCCTACTGCTGCGATTTCTTCTTCGTGACCGAGGACCTCGCCCCGCGTGTGCGCGGCTTGCACGTGATCTCGGCGACCGCTGCATCCGACCATCAGCCGGTGCTGCTCGAACTGGGCGACTGATCGGCGTGCCGGCCCGGTGGGACTGGCAGCGGCTCGATCAGGTCGCGGTAGGCGTGCCAGGTGGCGTGGCCGATGACCGGCATCAGCACCACCAGGCCGATGTTGAAGGTGGCGAAGCCGATGGCGGTCAGCACGACGATCAGGCCTGCCCACACCAGCATCGGACCGGGGTTGTTGAGCAGCGCGCCGACGCTGGCCAGCATCGCGGTGATCGCGTCCTGGTTGCGGTCGAGCATCAAGGGCACCGACACCACGCTGGCGGCGAAGGCGACCGTGGCGAAGATCAGTCCCACGCCGACATAGGCGCTGAGGAACTCGAGGTTGCGCAGGGTGAGGATCTGCTCGAGCAGGCTGTCGAGGCTGGGCATCTCGTCGGTGTAGAACAGCGCGAACACCACCATCGAGGCGCGTGCCCACACCAGCAGCACGACGCCGAGGACGACCGCGAACACGCCGATATTGCTCATGTTCCGGCGCCACACGGTCAGCGTGGGACCGAGCGCGCACGCCTCGCCGCGTTCGCGCCGCCGGCTGATCTCGTACAGGCCCATCGCCACCAATGGGCCGACGAGCAGGAAGCCGGAGGCGAGCGCGGCGATGTACTCGTAGGCGTGGAGAAACATCGCCATGGTCAGCACGCCCATCGCGGCAAAGCACAGGCCGTAGAACAGGCTCGGTCCCGGGCAGGCGCGCAGGTCGGCGCAGCCGCGGGCGATCCACTTCAGCGGTGCTCCCGCCGAGACCTCGCGCACGGTCGGGAAAGGCAGGCCGGGGTCGTCGTCCCGCGGTTTTTGTTGGTTCGAGGGGGCCTGCTCCGTCATGTCGATCTCCCTTGAGTGATGCAATGACAGCGGAGCAGGGCGGCGGTTCAGGACTCCGCCAGCATTGCGTCGACAAGCTGCTGCGGTGCTTCCTGCAGCGATGCGTGGCCCACGCCCGGCAGGACGACCAGGCGGGCCGCACATCCGGTGAAGGCGTCACGCAGCGGCAGCACGGCATCGGCCGGGGTCATGCGGTCGCAGTCGCCGCTCAGCAGCAGCACCGGGCAGCGCACGCGCGTGGCCGCCTGCAGCCCGTCGCGCCAGTGGTCGCAGGCCGCGAGGTCGGTGGCGAGCACCTGTGCCCCCTGCCTTTGCATGCGCTCGAGGTTTGCGGCCTCGAGCGCGGCACGCGCTTGCGTGCCGATCACCTCGGCAGGCGCGAAGGAGAACTTGTTGATCAGCGCCCAGCCTTGTGGCGGGTCGCTGCGCACCGCGTCGAGCACGAAGGGGGCGACCGACATCGGGGCCAGGCTGCCGAGCAGGTAGAGCGCGCGGACACGCTCGGGCGCCCGCGCGGCGACTGCGAGCGCGACCAGCGAGCCCATGCTGTGCCCGCCGATGCGCAAGCTGTCCACGCCCAGCGCGTCGGCCAGTGCGAGCACCCAGTCGGCCATCGCCTCGATGCCGTGCAGCGCTTCGCCGGCCGAGGCGCCGTGGCCCGGCAGGTCGGGTACGATGACGCGGTGGCCGGCGGCGAGGGCCGGGGCGATGGTGTCCCACACCCCGTGGTCGTGGCCGGCCCCGTGGATCAGCACGAGCGCAGGGGCTGCCGGCGGACCGAAGCTTTCGAACGCGGCCGGGCGGCCGCCTATCTGGATCGTGTTCATCAAGCTGGCTCAGGCGTATTCGTCGGGGTCGAGCAGGTGTTCGATCGCCACGATGCGATCCTTGAGTGCGAGCTTGCGCTTCTTGAGGCGGCGCAGCAGCAACTCGTCCTCGACCGGGTTGTCGTCCAGGCGAGCGATCGCGTCGTCGAGGTCGCGGTGTTCGACGCGCAGTTCCTCGAGCCGCAGACGCAGGCTGGTCACGTCTTCGAAGCTTCCGTCGTACATCCTGACTCCTCTCCCTTGTGTGGTCGCCGACTGCAGGCAGTGTGCCGGAGCGGTGTCGTTTCGGGGGCAATGGTATGCGGGGGCGTGGGGGAAGACAACCGGCGCGGGCTTGGAAGCCAGGCGTGTTCAGCTCGCGATCCGGTGCGCCAGCGCATCCGCTTCCAGCGGGCGGCTGAAGTAGTAGCCCTGCAACAGGTCGCACCCAGCGGCCCGCAGGAAATCCCGCTGTTCGGCGGTCTCCACGCCTTCGGCAACGGTCTGTAATCGAAGGCTGCCCGCAAGCGCGATGATGCCGCGCACGATGGCGGCGCTATCCTCGTCGTGCGCCGCGTCTTGTACGAAGCTGCGGTCGATCTTGAGCTGGTCGAGCGGAAAGCGGCGAAGGCAGGCGAGCGAGGAGTGGCCGGTCCCGAAATCGTCGACCGACACGCTGACGTCGAGCGCCTTGAGGGTGGACAGGATCCGGGCGGCCTGGCCAACGTTGCGCATCACCATGCTCTCGGTGATCTCGAGCTTGAGGAGGCGTGCGGGCAGGCCCGCTGCGGCCAGGCAATGACGGATGTGCTCGGCGAGCCCCTCATCGTTGAACTGGCGTGCCGAAAGGTTGACCGCCACCTGCATCTCGCAGCCCATGTCGAGCCAGCGGCGTGCCTCGCGGCAGGCGGTGAGCATGACCCAACGGCCCAGCGCGAGGATCATCCCGGTCTCTTCCGCGAGGGGGATGAATTCGCCCGGCGGGGTGATCGTGCCGTTTGCGTCGCGCATGCGCACCAGCGCCTCGGCGGCGACCATGCGGCCGCTGGCGGCCTCATGCACCGGCTGGTAGTGGAGCACGAATCCGTCCTGGGCGATCGCCCGGCGCAGCCGGCCCTCCATCTCGAGCTTGCGGACCGCTTCGGTATTCATGTCTGCGGTGTAGAAGTGGAAGGTGTTGCGGCCGGCGTCCTTGGCGCGGTACATCGCGGCGTCGGCGTTGCGCAGCAGGGCTTCGAAGTCGTCGTCGTCGGGAAACACGCTCGCCCCGATACTCGCCGAGATCTCGATTTCCCTCCCGCGCACGATGAAAGGCTGGCCGATCGCGCGCAGGATCCGGCCTGCGACCAGCGATGCGGCCTGTGCGCTGGCCAGGTCGGTGAGCAGGACGGCGAATTCGTCGCCGCCGATGCGCGCCACGGTGTCGCAGGCATCCACGCAGTCCCGAATGCGGCCGGCGATCTCCTTCAGGACCTGATCGCCAGCGCCGTGGCCGAGGCTGTCGTTGATGCGCTTGAAATTGTCCAGATCGAGCAACAGCAGGACGAGCGCTCGACCGTCCTGGCGCGCGAAGGCGATGGCCTGGCCGATGCGGTCGCGCAGCAGGTTGCGGTTCGCCAGGCCGGTGACCGGGTCCTCGTTGTTCTGGCGCTCGAGGGCTTCCTCGTAAGCGATGCGCTCGCTGATGTCGTTGATGACGCCGACGAAGTGCGTGACCGTTCCCGCCGAGTCGCGCACCGGTGCGAGGCTCAGCTCGTTCCAGAACGGGCTGCCGTCCTTGCGGTGGCTGCGCAGCACGACCTCTGCCTCGCGCTGCGCCTTCACTGCGGCGCGGATCTCCGCGAGGCCGCGCTGCAGGGGGTCGGCGCCGACCAGGAAGCCGGGGTTTCGCCCGAGCGCCTCGGCTGCGCTGTATCCGGTGATGCGCTCGAAAGCCCTGTTGACGTGGATGAGCGGGTTTCCCGCCTGGCGTGCGTCGGTGATCATGATGCCGTTGGCCGACGCCTCGACGGCTCGACCAAGCAGGTGGGCGGCTTCCTCGGCGCGCTGGCGGCGTGCCTCACGCTCGAAATTGGCGAGCGCGAATGCGACGTCTTCGGCCATCTCGGTAATGAGTTTGGTCATCTCCGCGTCGAAGAAACCCGCCTCGCCCGCGTACAGCACGAAGCAGCCGCTCATCCGTTGGTTCTGCATCAGCGGTACCGCGATCGCCGCACGCAGGCCGGCCGCCTGCAACTCGTCATGGATGGGGGCGAGCGCCGGGTCGTCCTGCAGCGCGTTCTGCAGGTAGGTCGTGCCGCTGGCGACGGCGATCTCGACCGGTGTGCGAGGCGTGGTGTGCGGGCTCAGCAGGGCGAGGCGTTCGACCCAGGGCAGGCGGCTGCCGTGATGGGCTGCTGCGCGGATCTCGTCGCCCGCGGTGCTGAACAGGCCGATCCATGCCGCCGACAGGCCCCCGCGCTCGATGGCGATGCGGCACGCGGTCGCCAGCAGCGCGGGCGCCTCGGTGGCGTGGACGATGGCGTGGTTGGTTTCGCTGAGTGCGGCGTAGAGTCGGTTCAGGCGGCCAAGGCGGCTTTCGGCGCGCTGGAGCTCGGCGACGTGGGCCTCGAGTTCGGCGCTGCGCTGTTCGAGCTTGGCGACAAGCACCTCGTTGTACTCCCGCAGCACGACCGTCTCGTCGGCGCGTGGAGTGGCGGCGACCCGGCCGCCTGCGTCCGCGCGCGCGAGGGCGTTCGCGACGACCTCCATGAAGGCCTCCGGTTCGGCGGGCTTGACGATGAAGGCGTCGGCGCCGAGGTCGAGGGCGAGCTTCTCGTCGCGCGGCTCGGTGTAGGTGGCCGTGTAGACGATGAACGGGATCGATGCGAGCCCGGGGTCCGCCTTCCATTCGCGCAGCAAGGTGTAGCCGTCCATGACCGGCATCAGCAGGTCGCTGACGATCACGTCGGGCCGCTGTAAGCGGGCCTGTGCGAGCGCCGCGCTGCCGTTCTCCGCCTCGCTGACCGCGAACCCGTGCCCCTGCAGCAGGGCGCGCAGCAGGTAGCGGTTGTCGCTGCGGTCGTCGACGATCAGCACGTGCCTCATGAGCGGTGTCCAGGGTGGTAGCGCTCGACATCGTCGGCGAAGCGTTCGGGATCGATCGGTTTCTCGATGTAGCCGGTGCAGCCGGCGGCCAGGCATTGCTCGCGGTCGCCCGGCATCGCATAGGAGGTGACGGCGATGATCGGCACGTGGGCCAGGCGGGGGTTCTCGCGCAGCCCGCGGGCCACCGCGTAGCCGTCCATGCCCGGCAACTGGATGTCGAGCAGGATGATCGCCGGTTCGGCACGGTCGGCAAGGAGCAGGCCGCTCGGCCCGTCCTCGGCCTCGATCACCTGCCAGCCCCGGGCGTCGAGCAGGAAGCGCGCGAGGTAGCGGTTCTGGGCGTTGTCTTCGATGAGGAGGATGCGCTTGTTCATGTTCCGGTTCCTGCGCTCGCTGCAGCGGTCTCGCGCGGCAAGGTGACGGTGAAGCAGCTGCCCTGACCCGGTTCGCTGTCGACCGCGATCTCCCCGCCCATCAAGGCGACCAGGCGCTTGCAGATGGTCAGCCCGAGCCCGGTGCCCTCGTGTTGGCGCGAAAGCGTGCTGTCGATCTGGCGGAAGGGCTGGAAGAGCAAATCGAGATCCTCGTGGCGGATCCCCATGCCGGTGTCGGCGACACACAGGCGGACTGCCGGCCTGCCTTCGCGCGTGGGGTCGGCGGCGTCGCAGGCAGCGTACTGCGCTTCGAGTTCTAGGGTCAGCGTGACCCGGCCGCGTTCTGTGAATTTGATCGCATTGGTGAGCAGATTGAGTGCGATCTGCTCGACCCGGCGCATGTCGCCGGTCATCACGAGCGGGCCTGGCATTCGCTCCACTTCAAGGCAGAGCATCTTGCGCTCGGCGAGCGGGCGCACGATGGCGGCGACCTTGTCGACCGAGGCGGCGATGTCGAAGGCTTCATGTGCGATGCGCAATTCGCCCGCCTCGATCTTCGAGATGTCGAGGACGTCGTTGATCAGCGCCAGCAGGTGCCGGGCACTGTCCTGAACCATGCCGAGCTGGCGCGCCTGTTCCTCGTTGAGCGGGCCGGCGAGCCTTTGCAGCAGGATGCCGGTGAAGCCGATGATCGAATTGAGCGGCGTGCGCAACTCGTGGCTCATGGTGGCGAGGAAGGCCGATTTCAGTCGGTCGGCGGATTCGGCTGCATGCTTGGCGGCGAGCAGTGCGCGATTCGTGTCGGCCAGCTCGGCGGTGCGTTCGGTGACGCGTTGCTCCAGGCGTTGGGCGAGCGCTTGCGCTTCGGCGTAGAGGCGCGCGTTGTCCATGGCGAGTGCGACCGGACCGCAGAGGTCCTCGACCAGTGCGAGCACGCGGCGAGGCGGGGTGCTTTCCTCCCGTGTGTAGAGGCAGAGCATGCCGAGGCTGCGCCCGCGCACCTCGAGCGGGAAAAATGCGTGCTGGCGTACGCCCTCCGGGCATACGTTGTCGCAGGGCCGCGGCGTCGAGCCGGCGGCGGCGAGGGCGTGTCCGCATCCGCTGGCGACGGTGACGAGGGTCGCTGCGCACGCGGTGTCGCGCAGCGGGCCGCCGTCGGCGGTGCAGGCGGCCGGAGCGCAGTCGCCGACGCGTGCACTCACCTCGAGCAGACCCGTGTCCGCATCCCGCAGGCATGCGACACCGCCACCGAAACCGGTGAGGGCGATGGCGGCACGGACGAGGTCCTCGAGCAGGCGGGGTGTGTCCGGGCGGGCGGTGGCGTCACGCAGGATGCGGTTCGTGAGGGTGATCTCCGCGTTCCGTTGCGTGATCTCCGCAGTCTTCGCGGCAACTTTGCGGCGCAGCATCCAGACCCATAGCGCGCCTGCCGCGAGCAGGCCGAGCGCCAGCAGGGCGGCGCTGCCGACCCAGACGGGCAGCACGGTCCGCGGGCTTTCGGTTTGCACCGCCCAGCGCGTGAGCGAGCGGAAGAAGATCGAGTCCGGGTCGCTCTTCATCGCGACGAGATGGCGGTCGATCGCGGTGAGCAGAGCCCTGTCGCCGTCCGCGCGCGTCGCGAAGTAAAGCCGCGAGGGACTGAAAATGATCGCGGTGTCGACCAGGCCGTACTGTGCGGCGTGGCGGACGCCGAAGAACCGGTTGGTGACGACCGCATCCGCCTCGTCCGCCGTGACGGCGGCGAATGCGGCGGCGTAGTCCGGGTAGGCCTGGAGCGTCGCCGACAGGCTGAAATTGGCGAGCAGCTGGCGGAGATTGTCCATCTGAACCGAAGCGTCGAGCACGGCAACCCGCCGATTTCCCAGGTCGGGCAGCGCCCGGATGGGGCTGCCGGTCGCGGTGTACACCTGGTTCCAGCTCGACAGCACCGGTTCGTCGTGGAAGGCCATGCGCAGTTCGCGCTCGGGGCTGCGGGCGACATCGGGGATCAGATCGATCTCGCCGGCCTCGAGGCGGGCGAGGCCCTCGCTCCAAGAACCGGGAACATACTCGATGAGCCAGTTCTCGCGCGCCGCGATCGACTCCAGGATGTCCGCGAAGATGCCCTCGCCGCGTCCGTCAGCCCCGATGGCGATCTTGGGACTGTTCTGGTAAAGGCCGACACGTACCGTCTGGGCGGCTTCAAGCGCCAGGGAGAGGAGGGCGACGAACGTGACGAGCATGGCACGAAGAGCCCATTGTCGCCTTGGGCGCGAGGCAGGGCAGTCCGGGTGCTGCGCAACTGAAGCCAATCGTGGATCGCCCATCGTCTTGTTCTCGTCACATGGGGGCGGTGGAAGCCGGATCGCGGCGGGAGGGCATAAACCTCGCTGCTTTACGCGATCTGGATGCTGCCCATTATGGGCTACTGCCCAGCACTGCGATAGTGAGGATCGACGGGTGATCGGCGGGGGCGCGTCCCGCTGCAGCCTCAGGGGGCCCGTCGGATGGGGGCTTCCGCGGCCGTTGCCTCGAGCGCAGCGTCCGGCCAAGGGAGCGAACCGAGCAGCCGTGACGGGTTAATATTCTCGCCGCGGTAAAGGGGGAGCGCGATTGAACAAGGCATTCGTGAAGGAAGATCAAGGCGACGATGGGGACGAGGAACTCGCCCCCGCGCTGCGCCTGCCGCCGGGCAGCAAGAACTACATGACGCGACGCGGCTACGAGGCACTGCGCGCCGAGCTCGAGCAGCTGGTGCGCCGCGAGCGGCCGAAGCTGGTCGAGACGGTGGCGTGGGCCGCGGGCAACGGCGATCGCTCCGAGAACGGCGACTACATCTACGGCAAGAAGCGCTTGCGCGAGATCGATCGCCGCATCCGCTTCCTCATCAAGCGCATCGAGAACGCCGACGTGGTCGACCCCGAGCGCCAGCAAGGGCTGGAGCAGGTCTTCTTCGGGGCGACGGTCAGTTTCTGCGATCTCGACACCGAGGAGGCGCAGACCTTGCAGATCGTCGGCGTCGACGAGGCCGATGCCGCGCACGGCCGCATCAGCTGGATCTCGCCGCTGGCGCGCGCGATGCTCAAGGCGCGCGTGGGTGAGGTGGTGCGCTTCCAGAGCCCGGCGGGGATGCGCGAGATCGAGATCGTCGAGGTGTGCTACCGTTGAGCGTGCGCGTGACGCATGCGTCAACTTCCGTGCGCGCAAGCGCTCAAGTCGGGCATCCGGCTGCCGTACACAGGGCCAACCGGCTGTCCGTTGCGAGGATGGCCGTCCTACCCGGTTTTATTTTGTGGATGGCCCTGCAAGATGCGTCTCGATTCCCTCACCGTCGCACGGCGCCTGGCGCTGATGCTCTTCGTCGCTCTTGCCGGGCTGGTACTGCTCGCGCTCGCAGCTTTGTACGAAAACCGCGACGACATGCGCGCGGGCTACGCGCGCAACGTGCAGAGCCAGGTCGAACTGGCGAGCGGCGTGCTGCAGCACTTCCATGCGCTCGAGCAGTCCGGCGTGCTCGACCGCGCGGCGGCGCAAAAGGCCGCCAAGGAGGCGTTGCGCGGCCTGCGCTACCAGGACAACGAGTATTTCTTCGTTTTCAATTATGAGCTCCACATGGTGCTGCATCCGCTGCGTCCCGCGCTCGAGGGCAAGGTGGCCGACCTCAAGGACCCCGCCGGCAAGCCTTTCGTGCGCGAGATGGTGACGGTGGCACGTACCCAGGGCGGCGGCTATGTCGATTACCTGTGGCCGCGTTCGGGTTCGGCGGCGGATGCGGCGCAGCCGAAGATTTCCTACGTGAAGCTGTTCCCGGCCTGGGACTGGGTGATCGGTACTGGCGTGTACGTCGATGACATCGACGCGGCGTTCCGCGACGCGGCCTTGCGTGTCGGCGCGCTGGTGGCGGCGGTGGTGGTGGTGCTCGCGCTGATCGGCGGCTGGGTGATCCGCGGCGTCACCCGTGCGCTCGGTGGGGAGCCGGCCTACGCCAGCGCGATCATGCAGCGTGCAGCGGCGGGCGACCTTGCAGTCGAGGTGGTGCAGCGCGGCCCGGCCGACAGCCTGCTCGGCAACCTGTCGGCAATGCTGGCGCAGCTGCGCACGATGGTGGGCGAGATCGGCCGCGGTGCCGCACAGTTGTCGACCAGCGGGCATGAGATCCTCGGCGTGTCGCGCAAGGTGTCCGAGGCCTCGGTGTCGCAGACCGGCGCAACCGCATCGATCGCGGCCGCGATCGAGCAGATGACGGTCAGCATCGAGCACATCTCGGACAGCGCCCGGCTGGCCGAGCAGCATTCGTCGGCGGCCGCCGGGTTGGCCGACGAGGGCGCCGGCAAGGCCGAGCGCGCCGCGGGCGAGATGCAGGCGATCGCCGCCCGTGTCGGCGATGCGGCGCAGAAGATCCAGCAACTGGTGGCGCTCGCCGATGAGGTCGGCACCATCGCCAACGTGATCAAGGAGATCGCCGGGCAGACCAACCTGCTCGCGCTCAACGCCGCGATCGAGGCGGCGCGTGCCGGCGAGCAGGGCCGCGGCTTCGCGGTGGTGGCCGACGAGGTGCGTGGCCTGGCCGAGCGCACGGCGTCGGCGACGGTGCAGATCGAGAAGGTGATCGAGGGCATCCAGAGCGAGACGCGCTCGACCGTCGGCGCGATGGCCGAGGTGTCGGCCCAGGTCGGTGGCGGGGTGGCGCTGGTGGGTGACGCCACCGATTCGCTGCATCGCATCCGCGACAGCTCGGGCGAGGCGCTCACGCGTATCCGCGAGGTGGCCTACGCCACCGGCGAGCAGAGCAGCGCCTCGACCGAGATCGCGCGTCAGGTGCAGATGATCACCGAGATGGCCGATGGCACCTCGGCCTCGATGCGCAGCGTGGTGGCCTCGGCCGAGCAGATGGAAACGCTCGCCGGCAACCTCGACCGGTTGGTCGGTCGCTTCCGTTGCTGAGTCTGCGCACGGCGGGTGCTTGAAATCCGCCGCCTGCGCCCCCAACTGCTGCTCCGTTTCGACAACACCGACGGAGCAGCAGTCAAATGTCCGAAGTCCACAACACCGCCCAGTCTCAAGACGCCCAGCCTCAGGCCGCCCAGACCCTCGCCTTCCAGGCCGAGGTGAAGCAGCTGCTTCACCTGATGATCCACTCGCTGTATTCCAACCGCGAGATCTTCCTGCGCGAGCTCGTCTCCAACGCATCGGATGCCTGCGACAAGCTGCGCTTCGAGGCGCTCGACAACGGCACGCTCTATGAAGACGACAGCGAGCCGAAGATCCGCATCGGCTTCGACGCCGAGGCGAAGACCATCACCATCGCCGACAACGGCATCGGCATGAGCCGCGACGAGGCGATCGCCCACCTGGGCACCATCGCCAAGTCGGGCACGCGCGAGTTCTTCGGTCAGCTCACCGGCGACCAGAAGAAGGACGCCAACCTGATCGGCCAGTTCGGCGTGGGCTTCTACTCCGCCTTCCTGGTTGCCGACCGCGTCACCGTGCTCACCCGCCGCGCCGGTCTGGCCGCGGGCGAGGGCGTGCGGTGGGAATGCTCGATGGCCGGAGACGAAGCCGGCGCCTACACCGTGGCGCAGGTGGAAAAGCCCGGCCGCGGCACCGAGATCACCCTGCACCTGCGCGAAGGCCAGGAAGACCTGCTGTCGTCTTGGAAGCTGAAGAGCCTGATCCGCAAGTACTCGGATCACATCGTGCAGCCGATCGTGATGAAGAAGGAAGAGTGGAACGAGGAGCAGAAGGCCCAGGTCCTCACCGACGAGGACGAGACGGTCAACCAGGCCAACGCGCTGTGGACGCGGTCGAAGAACGACATTTCCGAAGACGAGTACAAGGGCTTCTACAAGCACGTCGCCCACGACTTCGAAGACCCGCTGGCGTGGACCCATTCGCGCGTCGAGGGCCGCCACGAATACACCAATCTGCTCTACATCCCCAGGAACGCACCCTTCGACCTGTGGGACCGCAGCGCCAAGCACGGCATCAAGCTGTACGTGAAGCGCGTCTTCATCATGGACGACGCCGAGAAGCTGATGCCGACCTACCTGCGCTTCGTGCGTGGCGTGGTCGACTCGGCCGACCTGCCGCTCAACGTGTCGCGCGAGATCCTGCAGGAATCCAAGGACATCGACACCATCCGCGCCGGCTGCACCAAGAAGGTGCTGACCTTGCTCGAGAGCTTGGCCAACAGCGACGAGGCCGCCGACAAGGAGAAGTACGCCGAGTTCTGGAAGGCCTTCGGCAAGGTGTTGAAGGAAGGCGTGGGCGAGGACTTCGCCAACAAGGACAAGATCGCCGGCCTGCTGCGCTTCGCCTCGACCCAGCTCGACACCCAGGATGAGGTCGTCTCGCTCGCCGACTACATCGGCCGCATGAAGGAAGGCCAGGACAAGATCTACTTCGTCACCGCCGAGACCTTCAACGCGGCGAAGAACAGCCCGCATCTCGAGGTCTTCCGCAAGAAGGGCATCGAGGTGCTGCTGCTCACCGACCGCGTCGATGAATGGGTCACCGGCAACCTCACCGAGTTCGACGGCAAGGCGCTGGTGTCGGTCGCCAAGGGCGGCCTCGACCTGGGTGCGCTGGAGGACGAGGCCGAGAAGCAGGAAGCCGAGAAGGCCGCCGACGAGTACAAGGAGCTGCTCGACAAGATGAAGGCGAGCCT
>JAKLLJ010000058.1 GCA_023150215.1 Thauera sp.
CGGCAACATCTGGGATATGGATGATCTGGCGCGCAAGACGGTGGGCCTGCCAATCGACGCGCTGCAGAAACTGCACCAACTGATCCGGACCGAGGTTGCGCGCCTGAAGGTCGAGCTTGAAGTCCCCAACGAGGAAGGGAAGTACCCCACCTCGGGGTACGACCGATGGGAGGCTCGGATTACGCCCAAGGTGGGCAACGGCGACGCCTTCATCGACTACCTGCGCGATGAAGTCGGTGCCGAGTTGAATGACAAGGAGACCAAGGAGATCCGTCAGGCGCTTCAGAAGCTTGGGAAACGCCTCTCGCGACTGCCAAGGATCACCCGAGAGTTCCTGGTCATGCTTTATGAGCGCAAAGAGACGGGGAAATCCCGCCGGTTCCAGGATGCATGGGCACATGCGCTTTACAGCAAGGTGGAACGCGAGTATCGGGGCGCAGACCTCAAGGGAGAACTGGACATCCTTGAACATGCCGGATTCGTCAGCATTGACGGCGAAGACCCCTACAACTACGGACCGCCTGAGATTGGCATGCGCATCACGTTCGACAGCGACGACCTGGCCGCTCAGTTCCTGGATTTCGTCAAAGCGAAGCAACTCGACTTGCGGAAAGTGATCGGCACGGCCGATCTGTCCGTGTTCTGAAGCACCTCTTCGCGGCAAGCCTGTTTGCCTGAGTGCCACGCGGCACCGACACACTGCGCTTCATCGCGAATCTCATCGACATGCAGCGGGAACGGTCTTTTGGACTGGGCGATGTCGAGTGATAAGGTAGGGGAATTTTTCACCGTTCGTCTGCTTTGCTGTCCTGATGTCCTCGCCGTCCTACACCGTCCTGAAACTCTTCAAATCGCCACGTGGCCACCTCGCCGAGATATCCCGAACGCGTGACCGCTGCGAGACGCGGGGGAACGAGTGGGTCTGGATCGCGGAGCGGCACGTCACGACACTCCAACTGCGGCCGGGGCGCGGTGCCCTCGACTTCGAAGAGGGCCAGTTGCATCTCAAGGACGATGCCGGTGAGTTGCGCTGGTTGAATGGCGAGATCGAAACGCTGAGCCGCGTCGCCGTCGAACTACCTCAGCCGTCACTGAGCGTCCTGGACTCGCACCTCAGTTGACCCTCGCCCGGCCTCTTGCCCAAAGGCCAGCATGGAGGTCAACGACTTACGCTGCCACAACCCCGCGCAAGCCTGCGAGCGAAAGGGCTGGCGCAACAAACGGTACCGGACCTGTCACGCAGCGTACAGCAAGAGCCGTAGGATTCAGGCCATCGGCGTCGAGACAAGACGCCGAGTTGGCTGCGTCTCCCCGACCACCATCCGAAATGGCGGCAGTCCGCGCAGCAGCTGGCGACCCCAATGCGTGCTCCCAAGGCGTGGATCGAACACGGTCACGGTCCCGCTGTCCTCATCGGTGCGCAGCAGCCTGCCGACGGCCTGCGCGAGCCGGATGCCGACCTCGGGCACACTGAGCGTCATGAAGGCCGAACGCCCCTGCCGTTCGACCCACTCGCGCCGGGCCTGCTCCATCGGGCTGCTGGGTACCGCGAACGGCAGCTTGCGATGACGACGTGCGTACAGTAGTCGCCCGGCAGATCGACACCCTCGGCGAGGCTCGCCAGGCCGAACAGGACGGACGGCTCGTCCTGGTCGACGCGCTGTTTGTGGCGGGCGATCAGTTCCTGCCGCGACACCTGCCCCTGCATGAGCACGCGTGCGCGGAAGGCCTCGGGCAGCCCGTCGTAGACCTCCCGCATCTGGCGGCCCGAGGCGAACAGCACCAGCGCGCCGAGGTCGCAGGCCAGCAGCGCCGGCAGGCGCTCGGTCACTTCGGCCGTGTGCGCCGCAGCGTCCCGCGGATGTGCCCGCACGCGCGGGATGTGCAGCGTGGCCCGACGGGCGTAGTCGAACGGGGACGGCACGTCGAGCCGATGCAGCGCCGGGTAGGCGGACAGGCCGCTTTCCTCCAGGAAGGGCTCGAACCGGCCGCAGGCCCGCAGCGTCGCCGAGGTCAGCACCGCAGCACCTACACGATTCCACAGGAGGGCGCGCAGTTTCTCGCCGCCGCCGATCGGTGCCGCGCAGACCAGGTAGTCCTGCGCGTGCGCGGCGCCGGCGTGACGCTCGACCCAACGGGCCGTGGGCAAGGCCTGGGCTGCGTCCTTGCGCAGTATCCAGGCCCAGGTCTGCTCGACGTGGGCGAGCTTGGCGAGGTAGAACCCCAGCCCGGACAGGTGCGTCTGGACCTGGGCCGGGCGATCACCGGCCGCCGCCAGCATCGCCTCGCGCACGGCCTGCAGCACCTGCGTCATCGCCGCCGCGGCCTGGGCCAGCCCGGCGCCGATCTCCCGCCAACGGTCCGGCAGGATGCCGTGAGGAAAGCGCCAGACGGTCGCCTGGGCCTCGAAGCGGCAGTGCTCGCCCACCGCCGCGTGCAGTTCATCCATCCGCTCGTCGAGCGCCAGCGACGCGGCCGCCACCGCCTGGGTCAGCGCCACATCCAGGCGCAGGGCCGCGGCCGCGTCCTCGGCGAGCGCCGCCGCCCGTTCGATCCAGACCTGGGCGCCCTTGAGCGAATGGCGTGCGGCGCAGTGTTCGACCACCTTGGCCGGCAGGCCGTGGGCTTCGTCGAGCACCAGCATCGTGTCAGCAAGGTCGGGAAGCACCGCGCCGGGCTCCATGTCCGCCGCCGCCAGCAGCAGGTCGTGGTTGGCAACGATGAGGTCGGCGTCCTTCATCTCCTGGCGCGCGAGGTAAAAGGGGCAGCGCTTGAACTGGGCGCACTTGCCGCCGAGGCAGCCCTGCCGGTCGGTGCTCACCGCGAGCCAGTCGGCGTCGGGGATGGCGCTCGGCCAGGCATCCCGATCGCCGGACCAGGTGCCCTTGGCAAAGGCGTCCGCCAGCCGTCCGAGCAGCCGCACGCCGCTGGGGCGGGCAGCCGGCGTGTCGTCCTGCGTGGCCGCGTCCGGATCATCGGGCAGTGCGGCGCCGGTGCGCTCGCCGCTCTCCAGGCGCATCGGGCAGACGTAGCGTGCGCGCCCCTTGGCCACCACGCAGGGCACCTCGAACGGCAGGCACTGGCGCAGCGCGGGCACGTCCTTGTGCAGCAGTTGCTCCTGCAGCGCGACGGTCGAGGAAGCGACCACCAGGTGCTTGCCGCGCAGGTGGGCCAGCACCAGCGCTGGCAGCAGGTAGCCCAAGGTCTTACCCGTCCCAGTGCCGGCCTCGATCACCGCGAGGTGTGCGCCCTCCTCCCGTGCGGCGGGATCACCGATGGCGGCGAGCGCGTGCGCCGCCGTGGCCATCATCCGCAGTTGCGGCTGGCGCGACGTGAAGCCCGGCATGCCCTGACGAACGGCGTCAAGGCAGCGTCGCATCAGGGTCCTTTCTTTCTCGGTAAGCATGGGACCAGCATCCGTTGGTCCGAGGGGTTTTCAAGGGCGATGCCTCGGCGTGCGCTTGGGCCGTCTACTCGGTACCATGACTGCTTTGGTCGCCCACCCCATCGCCATGAACCCCTTAGGCTGGCCACCACCGTGAGGCCATACGGCCAGGGTGATTCGCCAATGGGCGAGGATGAATTTCAACCGTTATTGTTGGCAGCCCTATGTTCGCTCAGATCCTGGAATACATGGCAGAGACCCTGCCATTCCGCTCCTACACCGACGACGAACAACGCTGGGCCTGCGTCACAGCCGAGTTCGCCGAACAGATCCATACGCTTGCGAACGAACTCCTGACTTCGCTGCCGTCCGATCTCACGCGCCGCGTTCTGAGCGAGTCCAAGCAGGAGGTTCTCCAACGAGACAAGCCCACCGTCTCGGTCGCGGAATTCCGCCTGCGGCCCACGAACAGCTACTACACCAAGTCGAATCGCCCTCTGCCCCGCCCCGAGAACCCACGAGGCTTCGACGCCACGGGCTTGGCAGTGTCTCTTTCGGTGTGCCGAGGCTTCGCCGAGAAGGACAGCGCCACGCCTCCGTTCATCGCCTTGGACTTCGAGGTCTGGGGCGCACACGAACGCGCCGGCTTCGCCAGCTTGCTGCGCGACCATCGTCACCTCGTCGAGATGCTCGTCACGCGCTCCGGCGCCTCACTCTTCACTTCCTGCCCCTTCAAGAACATCGAGGCAGCCGACTACGTGTCGCCCTTCGAAGCGCTCGAACTCTATTTCGCGAATGAGACCGACCCGGAAAACCAATTCGCGCTGCAATGCAAATTCGGCCGTACGGCCCGGGAAACCGACATCCGGCATTCGCTGCAGATCGCCCTCGCGCTGTACGACGCCACAATGGGCTACTGCCTCGTTCAAGCCCAGCGGGAGCGGCTTCTAGAGCACGTGCGCCTCGGCACCCTGGCACTCGGAAACAAAGCCTGAAGGGTCTGCTCTCGTTGGGTCACGGCTCTCGCCCTTGGCGGTTCCGACATGGATCATCGCGACGATCCGCTCGGTGCGCCCGAACCCCATCAGAGACCGCAGAGGCCCTTCGGGGCCACCCGGCGGCGATTTCCAAAATCCCCCGTAACCCATCATGTGCAGCGCATTGAGCATGTTCATCGCGGCCGCGCCGGCTGACAGCAGTTGCTCGTGCTCAGGGATCTTGCTTTGCCCATCCAGCCTCGCCGCCACGGCGATGACCATGGGGGAGGCTAGCGCCTTGGCGCGTGCGCGTTCCGGGGCGACATCCTGGCCCATCGTCAAGGCGACCTCCGCGTAGGCCTCACCAAGCGCAGCCAGCGCGTTCTCGCGCACCAGTGCGAAGCGCCAGGGCTGCAGGCGACCATGATCAGCCGCGCGAAGTGCGGCGGCGAAGACCAGGGCAGTTCCTCGTCGCTGGGTACCGGCGCCGCCAACGGCCACGGCGAATAGCGAGACAGCAGGAATTCCAACGCACGATGCCGTCCAGGGTTGATGCTGTAGGGGATCTTCATGGCGTCATACCTCGGACAAATCAAGAAACCGGTGGCTCATTACCGAAGCCGTCGCTTCGCAGGGTCAGCCGATCACAGACTGCGCACCGGACAGGCCTGGACCACGATGCCGTCGCCCTGACGCATCGCGTGAATGGCTTTGTGTTCGTCGATCAGGATGCAGGGCTTACCGGTTCGACGACATTGATCCTGCACGCGCCAATAATCACCTTGGCTGATACAGCCGGTGCGACAGATCACAAGCTCTGTCTCCTGCAGGCTGGTGTCCATGCCAGACGCGTCCGGTCTCTCCGGCGTGATCGTGACCACATCCTGGAGGACACGAGGGCAGGCTTCGCCTATCCCGTGAGCGCAATCGCCTCTCGGGGACTCGGCGACCGGCGAAGACGGCATGCACACCACATGCCGAGAATCACTCCCCCATCGCCAGCGGGTTCGTTCTCGCAGCAGCACCTCAATGCGCTCCTTCAAGTGGTCGATCTGGCGCGCGAGTAACGCCCGGCGTGGCAGCCCCGGAACCAAGGCTTCGAGGCGAGCACGGCCCTCACGCTCGAACTGCAAAGCCGTCACGCGAATCACCAACTCCGCACGCAAGCGCATCTGCTCGGCTTGTAAGGCGTCGATCAGCGCCGCCTGCTTGGCAATCACGTTGCTGCAGCGCTCCTGCACCTTGCCATACTGGGACACCAGTACTGCCAACTCCGATCGTGCTGGCTTGCGATCGAGCTCACGCACCAAACTCGCCATGCCTTTATCTCCACGCGCAAAGGAAACCCGTGCCCGCATGTGGGGCCTTGTCTGGAATGACGGGTGAGCGGCAACGGTGTTTAGTCAACCAGCGCACTCGCGAGGATCTGTTGGCGGTTGTACTGCCCCGAGATGATGGAGCCTTGCCCGAAGCTCAGCGTCGCGGCAAGACCTGTATCGTTCGGGTCACCGCAGATATGCAGTGACCCCTTGATGCCCCAACTTACCCACAATTTCTGTGGACAACCATGGGGAAAACTCCGCTGTGTAGGAGATCGACCCGAGTAAGCTCCGGGGCTGCCTACCTACGAAGCCCACGTGCACAAAAAAAGTGCAACACGCAGTGGCCCACCTAGCATCTCAGCGGCGAGTCCCAAGCCCAGAATGCAGCTTGGTTCTTGCCACTGGGAGCGGAGCGTCCTGTCAACTGCCAAGGCGCAACACGCAAGAGTCGCCATATGGATCATGTGGGGATGGCGAGGGTCGGAGTACCTTTGTGTCCCGTTGAAGATCGGACCACACTGGCCGTGCTTCTTGCGGACATCGTGTCCGCGCAGCCTTCAACACCGTCCGTCGCGGGTGGTTTGAAGTCCAGCTTTGGCTGGCGTCGCGGTCGTTACCCGCCTCTTGACACCAGGTTTTCCTGGCTTGTCGATCACTTCGGTGATCGGCTCAGTAGCAGGCTTCATGCCCAGCGTCCGGCTTGCCGAATGCGTGTCATCCGAATCGGCTCCCCCGATTCGCGAGCCTCTGCTTCACCGCATGAGTCGGCCTGAGTTCGCAAGAGCGCCATCTACCCAGCGCACCGCAAGGTGCCGCCACCGAGCCGCTTGACCCTCCTAGGTCGAGCAAACCCGAACGGGAACACTGTTTCCCGTCTGGGGATGGGTGTTCCCTTTACACGAAGGAGAACACCATGTTCGCATCGATCGCAACCCGATCCGTCGCACGCACCTGCGTGCTGTTGGGCGGTTCCGGCCACAGCCGGCCGCTCACCGTGCAGTCGCGTCCCGTGGCCGCACTGCTGCGTCCCCTGCCGTCTTCTGCGGATACGACCGGTGGCGCTCTTCCCTCGCGCAGCGAAAGGAGTTGAGCATGCTCGGCTCTTACCGCAAGCGCATTGCCGCCATGGCGATCCAACTCGCCAAGGATGACCCTCAGTTGGTCAAGGAAGTCATCGCCCGTCTTCGCGAGTCGGGTGACATCGAAGCCGACGATCTGGTCTATCTGGACCGGATCGCCGACCGCTGGATCAGGATTGCTCAGGAGAATCAGGTTCGGGGCTAACGACAGTAAGTCGTGGGGGTGGCAATACCCCTTTGGCCCTGGCCATTTCCACGGCGATCTTCTCCAGCAGATCCGGCCGTTCCTCGCCGAGCACGTTGGTCCATGTGGCCATCGCCGCCTCGACGTCGGCCTGCGTTCGCACGCCGTCGAAGTCGATTCCGAGCTTTCGGAAATCCTCGACTTCGGCGGGTGTGAACCGGAGTGAATCGCCTGTGCGCAGCATGTTGTCGCTCTCCTGAAAAGGGGTCAGCGCTCAGCATAGCCCCGTCGCACACCTGTGCAATCCCAGGGAGATCCGGTCGTCTCCCGGTCGGGGACGAGTGCCTCCCATTTTCTTGAAAAGGAGAGTGCCATGTCCCCTGAGAAACGTCCCCGCCCGAAGCGTTCGGGCATCGAAACCGAGGAAGAACGCACCTGGGTCGAGTTCTACCGGCGCGTGCGCAGCGATGCTGCACTGGCCGCCGAAGTGATCGGCCAGCTTGAACGAGATGTCGAAATGAAGCGCAGCCACCTGGCCCTGTACCTGTCCTGTAAGGAAACCTTGCGGCGCGAGAAGGCACGCCAAGCAAGGCACAAGCGCATCGGCTTCTTCGTTCGCTGGCTGACGCACGCCTTGTTCATCATGCCGTGGCAGGCCCTCCGTGAATTCGGCGGAGAGAGCCGCGACATCGCGATCGAGATGTTGCCCGAACCCGAGCGTTCCAACCGGCAGGCCCCCCTGCCGCCTTCCTCACCCGGCGTTGTCACGCCGACCCGCCGCAGCCGCAAGGCCCGGCCCGATGCCCCTGCCCCCGCAGAGGCTGGCGCGGAGAAAGCCGAACCGGCCTCCTCCTGAGCCGCGATGTGCCCACGTGACCTGGCGTCCTCCGACGCCGGTCCGTGCGGCCTCGCCCTGCCGCTCCGCGCCACACCCCCGATTCCCTGCCCCGGCCCCTGGCCGCGGGCGCTTCACCCCGCCGCTATGCACATGCACGGCGGCCTCCCCCTGATTTTTCGCTCACTCGAAAGGAGCCCACCCATCATGAGTACCGTTTCCGACATCCTGCGCTCGATCGAGCACCGCGCCGAACGCGCCATCGCCCAAGAGCTGCACCTGATGATGGAGCAGGTCTTGAAGATGCGCACCAGCCTCGTCCTCGAGGACAGGAACCACGCGGATGCCCTGCTGTTGAAGCTGGATCGCCTGCATGGCGACCAAGTCGTGCGGCCGATCGACGCGGCCAATGCGCCGCCGCTGCCGCCCTTCCCGCCGCTCCCGTCCCTCGACGACATCCTGCCGTCGGCGCCGAGCGACTACGAGGTGCGCCTCTTCGATCGCGACTACGGCGACCTCGAGGACGTGGCCGTCGTCGAGAGCTTCACGCTGGCCGTGCAACTGGCAGTGGATCGGCACAAGGCAGATCCCAACGATCTGACCGAGGCCGACTGGACCGATGGTCGCGGCACGCTCACCGTGCGCTCGCACCACGGCACCGTCCTGGTTCGCGTCGAAGCGATTGAGACGCCGATGCCGACCGTCGACCTGCACGTCGCGCGGGCGTGCATGGCGCTCGAACACGGCGACCACGGCCCGGCCCGGCAGCTTTTCACGGCGCTGCGCCAAGCCGCTTGAGGTGAGCCTCGGCAACGGGCCGTCGCGCGCTTTCCAAAGCGCGTCCGGGCCGTCCACGCCGACCGACCTCTGCCCCCCAGGCCACATGGCCTCTTTCACCTACCCGACGGGGATGTCCTCCCCGCCGGGCGAGGGCATCCCCTTCTTCATCAAGAGTCGAGCATGTCCTCTACCCTTTGGGCCGACGCGCCCACACCGGTCCTTGCGACCGAGCAGTTCCCCCGCATCCTGGCCGCCGTGATCGCGGCCGATCCGCGCGACCGCAGTGTCCTGCGGATCTTCGGCATCCCGACATCCGTCGAGACCGAGCACACCCCGGGCGCCCGCCCGCAGATCGCCCTGAAGCTCTATGAAGGGTTGATCCAGGCGGTGCTGGACAGCGGCGTGATCTATTCGCTGCGCAACGTCCGGGTCGCCGACGACTTCTACGTCGAGTACCTCCGCGAGCAACGCAGCCTGTGGCTGAAGTACCAGCAGATCCTCGGTTCGCGCCTGCTGATCCGGATGACGGATGAACAGGCCGAATCGTTCGAAGAGACGGTCCGGCAATTGCAGGCACCCGAGCCCGCGAAAGCCGCAGAGACGGAGCCTGCATCGCTGCAAGGCGAGATGGCCCTGCTGCGGGCCAAGGGGCAGCGCATCGAGCTGCCCGCCCGGCGTCTGCAGCACTACGCGCACATCAAGACGCTGATCCTGAACGCCGGCGGCGTCTACAGCCGCAATGGCTTTCAGTTCGGCGCGGCGATCGACGTGACCCAGGTGCTGAACCGTCTGCGGGGTGGCGAAAAGCCCAACCCCAAGAAGGATCGGCAGGCCTTCTACACCCCGGAAGATGTCGCCGCCGAGACGGTGGCCTGGGCGATGGAATGCCTGGGCGATTTGACCGGCAAGCGGATGCTCGAACCTTCCGCAGGGGAAGGCGCACTGGCCGAACCGGCCCGAGCCGCCGACGCCAAGGTGATCGCCGTGGAGATCAATGGCCCGAGCGCGCAGATCCTGCGCGACAAGGGTTTCGAGGTAATAGAGCGGGATTTCCTGTCCCTGAGCCTGGCCGACATCGGTCTCTTCGATGTGGTCATTGCCAACCCACCGTTCAGCAAGGATCAGGACATCACCCATGTGATCCACATGTGGCGCTTCCTGCGTCCTGGCGGCGTGCTGGTCAGCCTCACCTCGCCGGGATGGCGCACCGGGCGCACGAAAGCGCAGCGCAACTTCCGCGCCTTCGTGGACAACATCGGCGCCGAAGTCGAAGCCTTGCCGGCCGGTGCCTTCAAGGCTTCGGGCACGAAGGTCTCGGTGCTGCGCCTGCGCGCCGTCAAGCAGGTCGAGGGCGCGCTTCAAGGCAGCCATCGGCAAGGATGAGGTGCGCCATGGCGAACATCACCCTCAATGCCGAGCGGCAGCTCTACGTGCTCGACCACGGCCACGGCTACACGTGCTTCGGCTTCGCCAACGCGCGTGACCATGCCAAACAGATGGCCGAGCGGCTGAAGCGCCCCGAGCTGGCCTTTGGCGAAACGGACTTCGGCGCTCTCAGCGGCTACCAGAAGTACCTGGCCGCCGTCGACGCCTGGGGCCAATCGGCCCTGAGCCGCAAGACCTACTTCGACCCGGCAACCGATCCCAAGGCCGCCCGGGTTCTGGAGCGGTGCCGCGAGAACGGCGCCAAGGTCCGCCTGATCCAGGGCGACACCGAGACGGGCCGGACCTGGCTCGATGAGCATGACGTGGTCGGCCGGATCGGCCGCTCGACGGGCACGCTCAAGGTGCCGCTCCTGGTCGAGCCCGGCGCCGATGGCGGAACCGCCATCCTGTCGGCGTGCCTGCTGGCCATCGTCGATTGGCGGAGCGGGGAGTTTCTCTTTCGTCATGCCCGCTACCGTGCGCCGGATCTGCTGATCCGGCCCAGCGACGACGCCGAGCGCCCGTGGGATGTGCTGCACGACGAACGGGTCGTGGCGCGCTTCCAGGATATCGGCAAGGCCGGCGCCTACGTCGCCTTCATGCGCGGCGAGACGATCGAACCGCGCATCTTCCAGTAATCCCTGTCCGTCCGTGTGACGGGCAGTTCTTGCGCAGTGCCCCGAGCGGGCGCTGCGCCCAGGAGGACTCTCATGACCCCGTTCCACAACCCGGACGTCGCGGCGCGGCGTCCGGCCGAGATGAACCTCGAGACTTTCGAGCGCGGGCCGCTGCTGCGGCAATTTCGGCTCCTTGCTGCAACCGCCGATTCGGAACCGCGTCCGACTGGCCACGCCTCACTCTGAGTCACAACTTTGACTCTTCTGCAGCCCCGATCACCATGACAGGTGATCGGGGCTGTTTTTTGGGAAGCCAGACATCCCTGATCCGGCATGGCGAGCACCCGCACCGGCACCTCAGCCGCCACCCGAAAAGCCCCTCGCCAGCGGTCTCCTGCGGATGGCACCCGCGCCATGGCATCACACAGGCCAGCCGCTCAGCGCGAGACTTCGTCATCACCCCGGCTTCATCAACGAAGCCATTCCGGTCCCTCCGGCGTCGCGGTCGACACCCGCCCTTTCCGCCCTTGCGCATGCAACGGGCACCCTCCCATCCATTCGGGACACCGATCCCGAGGGAGGTTCGGTGTCCCTCTTTTCAGGAGAACACCATGAGCACGCTTCACATGGATCTTTGGACGATGCTGAACGCATCGATCCGCCACATCGGCAAGACAACGTTGCGCGCCATTGCCGCGAGTTCAGCGCCGAAAGCGCACTCGAGCAATGACGCCAATGGCACGGAATTCGACGCGCGCCAGCTCAGCCGTGCAGGTCTGCTGCGCGAACTGCTGGCGCCGGTGTCGTCCGTCAGCCAGGACGAGATCTACCGGGTGTGCGACGTCGATTCGAGTCGAGCCCTGCCCGCCTCACTGGAGACCACGGTTGCTCGACGTCTGCAAGCAGCGCGCGAACTGCTCTGCCGCGACATGCTGGACGATCTGCGGGGCCGCCCCGTGATGGATTCACCCAGGCTGCTGGCCGAATGGCTGCGCCTGCACTGCGCTGCCCTCGACTACGAGGTCTTCCTCGTCATCTACCTGGATGCGCAGCACCGGCTGATCACCATCGAACAGCTCTTTCGGGGGACGCTGACCCAGACCTCGGTCTACCCCCGCGAAGTGGTCAAGGCTGCGCTCGCCCATCACACTGCTGCGGTCGCTTTCGCGCACAACCACCCCAGTGGCAGTACAGAGCCCAGCACGGCGGATCAGCGGCTCACCCAGCAGCTCAAGACCAGCCTGGCACTCGTCGACGTCCAGGTCATCGACCACTTCATCGTGGCCGGCGACCAGCACTACTCGTTCGCCGAACACGGGTTGATCTGAGCATGGGCACGAGAAGACCCCCGACCTGCCCGCTGTGCCAGGGGCCAGGCATTGCCCTCGGCAGCCTTGGCCGCCTGCACTGGTACCGCTGTCGCCACTGCGGCATGGATTTCAGCCGGGCTGCACGCCCGAAGAAGCCGCACACGCCCGCCGTTCAACCGGCACGCCCAACCATCCAGGAGCATCAAGCATGAGCCGACACCTCACCCGATCCCGCCACGGCGGCCTGCCCGTCCTGGTGGTCGCCGGCTACGACCGACCGCTGCGCGAACTCTTCCTCCACGTCATCCGGGAAGGCTCGGATGCTGCCCCGAGGGATGCGGCCGAGGCGTTCATCTACGACAGCCTGGATGAGCCCCAGAAGGACTGGACCGACATCAACACCTTGACCGAGACGCTGGCGCACCTGGACATCAAAGTGCCGCCAAGCGTGATCGAGCAGATCTACCTCGACCAGACCTTCAACGTCGGCAACCGTTACGTCGAGCACCCCGCCGACGAGACGGGCGACGTGGAAACCTGCGGCCCGGACTGAGCCAGCGCACAAGAATTTGCTACGCATAATTTGACAGGCTGCCTCGACGGGCCATTTCCTCCCTGTGGCCTTGCAGCCCTTTTCCCGCCTCGGTTCGCGCCGAGGCGGTTTTTTTACCGGCAAGAGTTACCACCACCCTCATTCAAGGGGTTGGAACCATACGCGAGCCCGCCAAACCGTGCCCCATTCCCACTCGCGTCCAGACAGCATCAGATCCGTGACGCCACTCAACCGGAAGATCAAGACGATCCAGCCTTGGAGCGAGATCGATTCAACTCGAACGCCTGGTACTTCTGCCGCACATGCGCATCCGAATACTCGTCATCGACCGCATCGTCGACGCTGCCGCCATTGAGTCCCTGGATGCCGTCAATGACGCCGCCCCACAACTGGCGGTCGCGTGACATCCCAATGAAGCCCAGCAGGTAGCGATCCAGATGGCCTTTGCCAGGAGATGCGATTTCCGCGCTGAGTGCAGCAAGGTAGTCGGTCTTACGTGTGCGCTGCCATTCGATGCAGAAACCCGCGCGATGGCACAGTTCGCTGTGCAGGACGAGCATCGTGCGGCCATTGCCGTCAAGGAACGGGTGGCCATAGGCAAACAGCCCCATCACTTCGCCCGGTCGCTGCCGTAGCGCCGCCTTGTCCTGCCCAATCCGCAATCCCTCCTCCACCGCCCGTCGGGCATCGAACGGGTGACAAAACAAGGTATCACCCTTGCGTATGGCAATGTCGGGGGTTGTGGCCGCTCGATCCTGTCCGGCCCAGGGGTAGAACGCTGAAAACAGGATGCGATGCACCGCGAGAAAGTCCTCGTAGCCGAGTGTCCTGCGCTTGGCCACATGACCCAGCGCCTCGTCGAGACCGGCACGAAACATGGTGTGTTCGAGCTCGCGCACGATCTGCGGATCCTTCTCACCGTATCGATTGCGCAGGTAACCCGCTTGGTCAAAATCCTTAAAGGGATCGAACACGCTGCTTGCGCTCCCTCAGGTGGTTGATCGTCAGCGCAGCGACGTCCGTCGTGGATATCTTGCCGGCACGCTTCAACGCGATCAGCAGGTCTTCAGTACTGTCCGCGCGAACATCATCCCCAGCCAGTCGGGTGACGGTTTCGGCC
>JAKLLJ010000059.1 GCA_023150215.1 Thauera sp.
CGGGCGCGCACGTTCGGTCGGCACCAGCGCGAGGCGGGCGCGCTCGCGCAGCGTGGCGTCGAGTGCGCCCAGCTCGGCGGGCGCAAAACGCTCGATCACGCTGCCGCCCCGGGCGCGGACCGCCTGCTGCACTACCGCCCACTGGCCACGCGCGCTGCCTGCCGGGATCGCGGTGGCGGCATGCAGCACGCGGCCATTGACGTCGAGCAGGTTGAGGAAATCCAGCGCCAGCCCGCCCTTGCGCGCGGCGAGCAGCGCCGCGACCACGTCGGGCGAACCCTCCGCCAGCGCGCCGGCGAGCGCTTGCGAGGACGCCAGGCCGTGCACGCCGTTGCCGACGCCGTCGATCACGCGTTCGAAGTAGCCGTGCGCAGTGGCGAGGTCGCTGCCGACGCGCGACACCATCAGGCGGTGGTAATAGACCTCGCCCCAGTACCACAGCAGGCCCATGATCAGCGGAAAGCCGAGCATCAACGGCGCCAGCACCAGTGCAAGCAGCTTGGCGCGCACCGAACCGCGCAGGCGTTCGATGAGGCTCATCGGCGCCTCCCGGCATCGCGCTCGAGCAGACGGAGCCGCCTGGGTGCAGCCGTCATCACTGCACTCAGGCCCGAGGCTCGGCGCGCTGCAGCGCGGCTTTGGCGAGCGCCCAGTCGGCAAACTTGCGCTCCAGCGTCTTGCGCGACACGCCCAGCCGGCGCGCGGCCTCGGTCTTGTTGCCGTCACAGGCGGCGGTGACGCACTCGATGTGGCGACGCTCGACCTCGGCGAGGCTCAGCTCGAGCTCACCCGCCGGCAGCGCCGGCGCAGCAGCCGGTGCGCCACTCGGCTCGGGTGGAAAGCAACCGAGGATCAGCGAGCGCTCGACGTAGTTGCGCAGCTCGCGCACGTTACCCGGCCACGCATAGGCCGCGAGCCGGCTCACCACCTCGTGCGACAAGGGCAGCGGCGCCACACCGAGCTGCATCGACAATTGCTGCATGAAGTGGCGCATGAGGTCGGGAATGTCCTCGGCGCGTGCGCGCAGCGGCGGCAGCACGATGTCGAGCACGGCGAGGCGGTAGTAGAGATCCTGGCGGAAACGCCCGGCCTTGACCTCGGCGGCGAGGTCGCGATTGGAGGCGGCGATGATGCGCACATCCACCGGCAGCTCGCGCTCGGAGCCGACCGGGCGCAACTTGCGCTCCTCGAGCACGCGCAGCAGCCGGGTCTGCATCGCCAGCGGCAGCTCGCTGATCTCGTCGAGGAACAGGGTGCCGCCGTGGGCGTAATAGAACAGGCCGTTACGGCTCTCGGCGGCACCGGTGAACGCGCCCTTGACGTGGCCGAAGAGCTCGCTTTCGATCAGCTCGGAGGCGATCGCCGCGCAGTTGAGCGGCACGAAGGGGCGCTGCGCACGCGGGCTGGTCTGGTGCAGCGCGCGCGCCACCACCTCCTTGCCGGTGCCCGACTCGCCGAGTAGCAGCACCGTGCTCGGCATCTGCCCGACGCGGCGCACCATCGCGCGCAGCTGCTCCATCGCCGACGAATGGCCGACCAGCCCGGTGGGGTCGGCGCCGAGGCCGGCAGCAAGCTCGCGACGCAGCACGAAGTTCTCGCGCGCCAGGCCGGCACGCTCGAAGCAACGCTTGATCGAGTTGAGGATCTGGTCGACGCGGAAGGGCTTGAGGATGAAGTCGGAGGCGCCGCCGCGCAGCGCGTCGATCGCGGTCTCCATGTCGGCGAAGGCGGTGATCAGGATCACGTCGCCGGCATAACCATGCTCGCGCAGCTCGTGCAGCCACTCGATCCCCGACTTGCCAGGCAGGGCGATGTCGAGGACCAGCAGGTCGAAATGCAGACGCGCCATCAGCACCGCGGCGTGCTCGGCATCGGCGGCCGACTGCACCATGCCGCAGCGGCGCGCGAGCGTGCGCTCGAGGAAATTGCGCATGCCCTCCTCGTCGTCGACCACCAGCACCGAGTGCGCCGGCCACTGGTAGTCGGCGAGCTCCACCGGGCGCGCGGGCTCGGCGCGCCCGACTCCGCCTTGCGCGAGCGCCTTCGCCTCGTCGCCCCGCACGCCGCGCGCCATCTGCACGTCGTCCCCGCCGCCCCCGATCCGTTTCGCGACCATGTTCAGAAGGGCTTCAAGACCACGAGGAACACCACCACGAACAGCACCAGCACCGGGATCTCGTTGAAATAGCGGTACCACACGTGGCTGCGCGTGTTGCGTCCCTCGGCGAAGGCGCGCATCAGGCGGCCGCAATACAGGTGGTAGGCGATCAGGAACACCACCAGCAGGGTCTTGGCGTGCAGCCAGCCGCCGGCGAAGTCGTAGCCGAACCACAGCCACAGGCCGAGACCGACTGCGAGGATGCCGAGTGGGGTCATGAAGCGGTACAGCTTCGCTTCCATCATCGCCAGGCGCTCGCGGGTGGCAGCGTCCTCGACCATGGCGTGATTGACGAACAGGCGCGGCAGGTAGAACAGGCCGGCGAACCAGCTCACGACGAAGACGATGTGGAAGGCCTTGAGGGTCAGCATGCGAAAGACGGGCTCCGGGTTCGATCGAAAAAGAGAGGTGGCAGCGCGCGGCCGCTCAGCCGGCGGTGACGGCGCGCAGGCCGTCGGACACCGTCGGATAGCGCAGGCGCAGGCGCAGTTCCCGCTTCAGCCGCCGGTTGTCGAGGCGGCGCGATTCGCTCATGAAGGACAGGGTGAGCGGCGACAGCTTCTCGGCGATCTGCGCGCGCGCCACGCGGGGCGGCCGCAGCAGGTCGAAACGGTCGGCGACGGCGTCGAAATAGTCGCCCATGCGCATCGCGGAGTCGTCGCTCGCGTTGTAGGCGCGCCCGGGGAGGGCGCGGAACAGCGCCAGGCAGGCAATGCGCGCAAGGTCGTCGGCGTGGATGTGGTTGGTGTGCACATCGTCGTCCGCCGCCAGCACCGGATCGCCGCGGCGCAGGCGCTCGAGCGGCAGCCGGTCCGCCGCGTAGATGCCGGGCGCGCGCAGCAGCGCCACGCGGACCCGGTTGCGGCGGCCGAAGCGGCGCAGCCGCTGCTCGGCATCGACCCGTCGCCGACCGCGCGCGGTTTGCGCCTTGCAGGGTCGCGTCTCATCCACCCGGGCCCCCGCACAGTCGCCGTAAACCCCTGTCGTGCTTATGTATACCAAGCCCTGTGGTAGACTCCGCCGGCTCGCCAGCGCCGCCAGCAGGCGCGCCATGCGCGGGTCGCCGGCACCGCTCTGCGGCGGTGGCGCGAAGTGCAGCACGGCATCGGCGATCCCGGCCAGCCGGTGCAGGCTGCGCCGGTCGTCGAGGTCGGCCACCAAGGGCACGGCACCGAGCGCACGCAGTTCTGCCGCGGCCTCCGGCTGGCGGACGAGCGCAAGGACGCGAAAGCGGCGCGTCAGCCAAGGCAGCGCGCGACGGGCGACGTCGCCACTGCCGACGATCAGGATTCTTTTCATCGTTCGATTATCTCACGCACCATGACTCATCGGATTTCCCTCCAGCCCGGCGACCACCCGTTCGAGGCCGACGACGACCAGACCGTGCTCGAGGCGGCGCTCGGCGCCGGACTGCTGCTTCCACACGGCTGCCGCGACGGCGCCTGCGGCGCCTGCAAGGGACGCGTGCTCGAAGGCCGTGTCGATTACGGCCGCTATGTAGCGGGTGCGCTCACCGCGGCGGAGCGCGCCGAGGGCCTGGCGCTGTTCTGCTGTGCAAAGCCGCTCACCGACCTGGTGGTGCAGGCGCGCACCGTCAGCCGTGCCGACGAAATCCCGGTCAAGAAGTTGCCTTGCCGCGTGCAGAAGCTCGAGCGCCTCGCCGACGACGTGATGGTGGTCGATCTCAAGCTGCCGGCGAGCGAGAACTTCGCCTTCCGCGCCGGCCAGTACGTCGACATCCTGCTCGCCGACGGCCAGCGCCGCAGCTTCTCGATCGCCAACGCACCGCACGACGGCGGCCACCTCGAGTTGCACGTTCGCCGCATCGACGGCGGCCGCTTCACCGGCCACGTGTTCGCAACCATGAAGGAAAAGGAGATCCTGCGCTTCGAGGGGCCGCTCGGCAGCTTCTGGCTGCGCGAGGACTCCACCCGCCCGATCGTCATGATCGCCGGCGGCACCGGCTTCGCACCGATCAAGGGCCTCGTCGAGCACGCGATCCATGCCGGCCTGACGCGTCCGGTGACGCTGTACTGGGGGGCACGCACCCGCAGCGGGCTGTACATGGACGCGCTCGCGCGCACCTGGGAGACGGCACTGCCCGGCTTGCGCTACGTGCCGGTGCTGTCGGACGAGGCCTGGGAAGGCCGCTGCGGCCTGGTGCACCAGGCGGTGCTCGACGACTTCGCCGATCTCTCCGGCTTCGACGTCTACGCCTGCGGCGCACCGGCGATGATCGACGCCGCACGCGCGAACTTTTGTGCCGAGCGCGGCCTGCCCGCGGAGGCCTTCTTCGCCGACGCCTTCACCTTCGCCTCGCCGGCCAACTGAGATCCGCGCCCACCGATGAGCCAAACCACCCTGCTGACCCGCGAACCCGTCGTCAACAAGAACCGCGCGATCACGGCCAACCGGCTGATCGCGCATGGTCCCAATGTCGGCGCGGTGGTCGAGGCGCTCGCTGCGCAAGCCGAGGTGTGGCCGACGCACCACCCGGTGTTCGTCAGCCTCGGCCGCCTGGTGCCGACGCCGGAGTTGATGGAATGGACGATCCCCGACAACGCGGCGATTGAAATCCCGGTGCAGACGCTCGCCCACCCGCACACCCAGGCGCTGATGGCGAAGCTGCGCGACGCCGGGGTCGGCATGTGCCTGACCTGGTTCCAGCCCGACACTGCCTTGCCCGCCGGCCACGACTGGCGCTTCGTGCTCATCGACGCGCGCCGCCAGCCCACGCCCGAAGGTTCGCCGGGGCTGAGCCTGGCGTGGGGACTGCCCGACATCGGCGCCTTCCGCGATGCGGTGACGGCGGGCTACGACGGCGCCTCGGGCTGGTTCTTCCTGCATGGCAATCCGCCCGCGAAGACCCTGTCGCCGGGGCATGCGCAGATCGTCCGCCTGCTCAACCTGGTGCGCAACAACGGCGAGATCCGCGACATCGAGGCGGTGCTCAAGCAGGACGTGGCGCTGTCGTTCAAGCTGTTGCGCTACATCAACTCGGCCGGATTCGGCCTGATGGTCGAGATCCAGTCGTTCCGCCACGCGGTCAGCATCCTCGGCTACGACGCCCTCAACAAGTGGCTGTCACTGCTGCTGGTGACCGCCAGTCGCGACCCCAGCGCGCCAGCGCTGATGCAGACCGCGATCGCGCGCGGGCGCTTCATGGAAGAGATCGGCGCGGGCTACTTCGATGCCTCCGAACGCGACAACCTGTTCATCACCGGCGCCTTCTCGCTGCTCCACACCCTGCTCGGCACCTCGACCCAGGCGCTGCTCGAAGAGATGAGCCTGCCGCCGACGATCACCGAAGCGCTGCTCCAGGAGCAGGGCGAATTCGCCCCTTTCCTGCACCTGGCACGCAGCTGCGAGAGCTTCGACCCGAAGGCCCTGCAGGCCGCGGTCGAGAAGCTCCACCTGCCCTACGAGCAAGTCAACCGCGCACAACTGGTCGCTCTCGGCTTCGCCGACAGCCTGCACGGCTGAGCACGGACGTCGCGGCGTCGGCAGGCGGCAAGGGCACGCGACAGGCGATCGCCTGCGCGCGCAACATCGGTCACGCTGCAGCGCCGATGTCCGGGCTAGAATCGCTCGGCCCACCGCCCAACAGACAGCCATGCTTCCCGCCAACTTCAGCGCTTTCGAGCTTCAGCCCCTGCCGGACGGCGCGTCCACGATCCTGCGCCTGCTCGCCGCCCAGGCGCCGAACTGGCCCGAGATCGCGCTCGTCGCCGCGCGCGACCCGGCGCTGAGCCTGGCCTTGCTGATGGCCGAGCCGATGGGGCCCGGCGAACTCCTCGACGGGCTCAACGCTGCGCTGCGGCGGCGCCTCGAGCGTATCGGCACCGATCTGCTGCGCGCCTGGCTGCTCGGCCTCGGGCAGGTCGGCGAGAGCCCGGACGAGTCCGCCGACATCGCGCTGCTGCGCGCCGAGTGCGCGCTCCACCTGGCGATCGAGACCGCCTACGCACGCCCGGACGAGGCCTACCTGGCCGGCCTGTGGTACGGCCTGCCGCGCTCGGCGGCGTGGATGGCGGGCCGGCGGCCGACGCTCCCGGCGCTGGTGGCGGACTGCGGGCTGCCGGCCAGCCTCGCCGATGCGCTCGAAGTAGACGCTCCCGGCGAGGAGCACGCCGGCGCCGCCCATCCGCTGCTCACCCTGCTCGCCGCCGCATGCCGGCTCACCACCCCCCACTGGCAGGAACAGGTCGCCGAGGTTGCCCGCCTCACCGGGCTCGGCACCGCCAGCGTGCTCGGCCTGCGCACCGACGTCGGCTACATCCTGTCGGGCCATGCAACCTACCCGGTCGCGCCGACCACGTCCGCGACGGTGCCTGCACGCCCCTCGCTGCGCCTGGCCGACGACCCCTACCGCTGCGCCGGCATGCTCGGCCTGCTCACCGCTGCCTTCGTCGACCTGGATGCGCGCGCAATCCGCGACCGCCTCGCGATCGCCTGCCCCTTGTTCGGGCTGCACACGCCCCCCGTGCTGCTCGGCTGCGGCGAGGACGGGCGCCTGCAGGCGCTGCTCGACAGCGCCGCCGGCAGCGCCAGCCAGTTGATCGGGGAGCTGCGCCTGCGCCTCGACGACGAGGTGAGCTGCATTGCACTCGGCGCGCGCAGCGAACAATCGACCTCTTACTTCGACGAGTGCTCGCGCCCCGGGCGCAGCATCGCCGACTGGCAGGTGGCGCGCTGGCTCGGCCAGCCCGGCTTCCATGTGGTTCCACTGGGGAGCGCTGCCGACACCACGGTGGCACTGATCGCCACCGCATCACCCCAGCCCCTCGACAGCGAACTGCGCTGGCGCTACGCCGCGCTGCTCGGTGCCGCGGCGCGCGCGCTGCGCAGCCACGCCCGCCAGTGCAACGCAATCGCCGAGCGCGAGGCCGCGCTGCAGCGCCGCTTCCGCGAACATGTGCGCAAGATCGCCCACGAGGCGAGCAATCCGCTTACCGTGCTCAAGAGCCGGATCGGCATGCTTGCCCAGGATCGCCCGGGTGACAGCACGCTGCAGGACGAAATGAGCCTGCTCAACGCCGAGCTCGACCGCATCGACAACCTGCTGCGCGGCGCCGCCGAGCTGCCGACCGAGAGCAGCGAGACACGCAGCTGCAAGGTCCCGGAGCTGTTGCTCGACATGCGCACCTTGTATGGTGAACCGCTCTTCGGCAGCCGCCAGATCCAGCTCGAGCTGCGTGCGGCGCGCGACGTGCCGACCGCGGCGATTCCCGCCTCGGCCCTCAAGCAGGTCTTGTTGAACCTGCTGCGCAACGCCTCCGAAGCGCTGCAGCCCGGCCAGCGCCTGGTGGTCTCGGTGCTGCCGCTGGTCAACGTCGACGGTCGCAACTGCCTCGAGATTCGCTTTGTCGACAACGGCCCCGGCCTGCCGGTCGAACGCGCACAGGATCCGCTCACGCCGCGCCCGAGCAGCAAGGGCCCCGAGCACCAGGGCCTGGGCTTGTCGGTGGTGCGCGAAATCCTCGCCCAATGGGGCGGCACCCTGCTCTGCCGCACCCAGGCCGGCGCCGGAACCAGCTTCCAGATCTTTGTTCCGCTGGAACAAAGCGCCTGAGTGTTGCATCATGCGTGCAGACAAATCCTCCTCACCGCAGCCCCCGGGAGCCATGGTCATACCGACCGAGAACGCGTTCCGGCCACGGATCGACGGCAACGCCGGCGACGAAGCCGGCACCCTTCGCATCCTGATCGTCGACGACGACCCCTCGCTGCGGCGCACCTTTCCGCACGTGCTCGCACGCCCAGGCCGCATGTTCGACGAGTGCGGCAGCGTCGCCGAGGCGATCGTCCGGCTCGAATGCCAGTGCTACGCGCTGATCCTGCTCGACTACCGCCTGCCCGACGCCAACGGCCTCGCCCTGCTCGACTGGCTGTCCGAGCACCGGCGCGACGAAGCCGTGATCATCATCAGCGGCGAGGACGCGATCGACGCCGCGATCGGCGCACTGCGCGGCGGCGCCGATGACTACGTGCGCAAGCCCTACCACGTCGCACAGCTGCAGCGGGCGGTCGACGGCGCACTGCACAAGGGCGCGCTCGAACGCGCCAACACGCTGATGAGCCAGCGCCTGAAGGACTCGGAGCGCCTGCACCGCTACCTGGTGGAGAGCTCGCCCGACATGATCTTCACACTCGACGGCAGCGGTCGCTTCACCTACATCAATCCACGCGTGCGGGCGCTGCTCGGCTACGAGCGCAGCACGTTGATCAAGCGTCCATTCACCACCCTGGTGATGCCGGAAGACATCGACCGCATCGACACCCTGCTCAGCCAGCCCAGCTCCCTGCCGGGCGAGAGCTTCAACGTCGAGCTGCGCCTGCGCTGCCGGCGCGAGGGCGGCGAGGGCGGCAACGTCACGGTGTCGCTGACCGGCATCCCGATGGTCACCCAGCAGGACGACCGCCGCGTGGTCGGGCTCTACGGTGTCGCCCGCGACATCTCCGAGCGCAAGCGCGCCGAGGAGATCATCTCCTTCCAGGCCTATCACGACCAGCTCACCCACCTGCCCAACCGGGTGCTGTTCAAGGACCGCCTCGAGCTGGCGATCGCCCAGGCCCAGCGCCGCACCGGGGCACTCGCGGTGATGTTCATCGACATCGACCGCTTCAAGCTGGTCAACGACACCTTCGGCCACGCCGAGGGCGACCTGCTGCTGCGCGCGATCGCCAACCGGCTGTCAGCCACGCTGCGCCGCGGCGACACCCTCGCCCGTCTCGGTGGCGACGAGTTCACCGTGCTGCTCCCCGACATCAACCAGCCCGAGGACGCCGAGGTCATCGCACGCAAGGTGCTCGACGCGCTCGCCACGCCGGTCGCGCTCAGTCAGGGCGAGTTCCGCGCCACGGTCAGCGTCGGCGTCGCGCTCTTTCCGCGCGACGGCACGACCGCCGAAGACCTCACCCGCCATGCCGACGCGGCGATGTACCAGGTCAAGCGCTCGGGCAAGAACGCCTTCCGCTTCTTCGACCCCAGCCTCAATGCCCGCCACCGCGACCGCATCGCGCTCGAGAACGACCTGCGCAACGCCCTCGCACGCCACGAGCTGGAGCTTTTCTACCAGCCCCAGGTGAGCATGGCGGCGCACAGCATCGTCGGCCTCGAAGCCTTGCTGCGCTGGAACCACCCGACCATCGGGCCAATCCCACCGACGACCTTCATCCAGGTCGCCGAGGAGGTCGGCCTGATCGGAGAGATCAGCAACTGGGTGATCGAGACCGCCTGCGCGCAGCTCGCCAGCTGGCAGGCGGGCGGCCAGGCAACGCCGCGGGTCTCGGTGAACCTGTCGGCGTGCGACTTCCAGCGCGGCGACGTGGTCGCCACGATCAACGCCAGCCTCGCTCGCCACGGCATCACGCCAGATTGCATCGAGGTGGAGATCACCGAGAGCCTGATGATGAACGACACCGCCGACGTCGCCGCCAAGGTGCGTGCGCTACGCGCCGCAGGCATCAGCGTCGCGATCGACGATTTCGGCACCGGCTATTCGGCGCTCGCCTACCTGCAGAAGTTTCCAGTCAGCACGCTCAAGATCGACCGCAGCTTCGTGCGCGACCTCGAAGGCCCGATGACCAACCCGATCATCTCGGCGATCACCGGCATCGCGCGTGGCTTCGAGCTCGACCTGGTCGCAGAAGGGGTCGAGAACGCCGAACAGGCCGATGCGCTGCGTGCGCTGGGCTGCGAGGTGATGCAGGGCTACCTGTTCGCGCGCCCCGCGCCCGCCGACGAGGCGCTGGCCTGGCTGCGCCACCCCGAGCGCCTGTTCCACGCCGCCGGCGTGCTCATGTGACAAGGCCGGCTTGCGCCGGCCTTCATGCACGCGGACCCGCGACTGCGGGCCCGGACTGCGGTGTCACTTGAGCGACAGGATCCAGTCGACCAGCGTCTTGGCGTCGGCGTCATTCACCTGCGGGTTGGGGGGCATCGGGACCTTGCCCCAGGTGCCCACGCCGCCCTTCTTGACCTTGTCGGCGAGCATCGCCGCGGCATCGGCCTGACCGGCGTACTTGGCAGCGATTTCCTTGTAGCCGGGACCGACCAGCTTCTTGTCCACCGCGTGACAGGCCAGGCAGTTCTTGGACTTGGCCAGCGCTTCGGAAGCGAAAGCCGGCGAGGCGGTGAGGAGACCTGCAGCGACCGCAGCAGCAACGAGAGCCTTCATATTGCGTACCCCTTTGGAGTTGGTTGTTACACGGCGAGTATTAAACCACCGTGCGCGCATTTGCGCATGCTTCGCACACGATGTTGCACATTTGCTGCGCACGGGACGACAAGGCGCGTGCCCTCACTGGCGCACTTCCATCGCTTCGTCCGCGCGCAGGCGGGCGTGGCTGGCGCGGAAGGGGTTGATGTCGAGGCCGCCGCGGCGGGTGTAGCGTGCCCACACTGCGAGTTCGTGCGGCCGGCAGCGCGCCGTCAGGTCGCAGAACACGCGCTCCACGCACTGCTCGTGGAATTCGTTGTGCGCACGGAAGGACACGACATAGCGCAGCAGGCCCTCGCGGTCGATCGCCGGGCCGCGGTAGCGCACGACCAGCGTGCCCCAGTCGGGCTGGCCAGTGACCAGGCAGTTCGACTTGAGCAGGTGCGAGTACAGCGTCTCCTCGACCTCCGGGCCGTCCGCCCGCAAAGCCTCCGGGCACGGCTGGTAGCGCTCGATGTCGATCTCGAGTGCATCGATGCAGACGCCTTCGGGGTAGCCGAAGCGGCGCTCAGGGCGCCCGTGCAGCGGCTGCACCACCACGGCCACCGCGGCGCCGGCCGCGGCCGACAGGTCGCGCGCAATGGTCGCGCGCACCGCGTCTACGCTCGCGCAGCGCTGCTGGTTGAAGGCATTCAGGTAGAGCTTGAGCGACTTCGACTCGATGAGCCGCGGCGAGGCGGCCGGCACGCGAAACTCGCCCAGCGCCACCACCGGCTTGCCGCGCGCATCCAGCCAGGAAAGCTCGTAGGCGTTCCACAGGTCCTCGCCGACGAAGGGCAGTGCATCGGCGCGCAGACCGAGCTCGGCGCGCTTCAACTGGCGCTCGATCGGAAACAGCAGTTCAGGGGCGTAGGTGTCGCGGTAGGCGACCGCCTGGCCGAGCGGCGAGGCTTCGGCGCCATGGCGGCGTGGAGCGTCCGGGTTCATTCGTTCGAGTCCTGCAAGTCTTCAGATCCGATTCGGGGCGAACAGGGCCGCCACGTCGACGTGGGCTTCGATCGCATCGGCCAGGCGGTCGAGATCGGCCTCGCGACGGGCGGCGAGATCGACCGTTCCGGCGTCTTCCAGCGCCTCCGCATCCAGCCCGGCCCAGCCCAGCAGCGCCGACAAGGCCGCCGGTGTATCGAACAGGCCATGCACATAGGTGCCGAGGATCTGTCCGTCCGCGGAGATCGCGCCGTCGGGCCGGGTCGCGGCAGCTTCCCCCGCTTGCACCAGCCACAGCGCCGGCCGCTCCAGCGCCGGACCGGAGGTGACGCCCATGTGGATCTCGTATCCGGCCACTTCCGCGCCGAGCTCGATACCGTGTTCGGACCCGCCGCGGCGCGACAGGTTCGCGAGCCGGCCGCGCAGGTTGCGCAGCTGCTTGTGCTGTTCGAGCACCGTATCCACCTCCAGCAAGCCCAGCCCGGCCATGCTGCCCGGCGCGCCTTCGAGGCCGAGCGGGTCGGCCAGTTCGCGGCCGAGCATCTGGAAGCCGCCGCAGATGCCGATGAGCTTGCCGCCGTAACGCAGGTGGCGACGGATCGCCGTCTCCCAGCCCTGCGCGCGCAGCCAGGCGAGGTCGGCCTGCACGCTCTTGGAGCCGGGCAGCACGATCAGGTCGGCGGGCGGGATCGCCTGGCCCGGACCGATCCAGCGGAAATCCACCTGCGGGTGCAGGCGCAGCGGGTCGAGATCGGTGTGGTTGGAGATGCGCGAATACACCGGCGCGATCACGCGCAGCGCGGCCTCGCCCGCGCACACGTCGGCGGCGCTGTCGGCGAGCGCGTCCTCGGCGTCGAGGAAGAGCCCGTGCAGGTAGGGCAGCACGCCGAACACCGGCCGCCCCGTGCGCGCCTCCAGCCAGTCGAGGCCGGACTGCAGCAGGCCGAGGTCGCCGCGGAAGCGGTTGATGACGAAGCCCTTGACGCGCGCCTGCTCGGAGGGCGAGAGCAGCTCGAGGGTGCCGACGAGGTGGGCGAACACGCCGCCGCGGTCGATGTCAGCGACCAGCACCACCGGGACGTCGGCGGCCTCGGCGAAGCCCATGTTGGCGATGTCGCGCTCGCGCAGGTTGATCTCGGCGGGGCTACCGGCGCCCTCGACCAGCACCGCGGCGTAGGCGCTGCACAGGCGGTCCCAGCTCTGCATCACCGCAGTCATCGCGACGGGCTTGTAGGCGTGGTAGTCGCGCGCCGAAAGGCTGGCGACCGCGTGGCCGTGGAGGATGACCTGGGCGCCGATGTCGGACGAGGGCTTGAGCAGCACCGGATTGAAGTCGGTGTGCGGGGCCACGCCGGCGGCCAGCGCCTGAAGGGCCTGGGCGCGGCCGATCTCGCCACCGTCGGCGGTGACGGCGGAGTTCAGCGCCATGTTCTGCGGCTTGAACGGCGCCACCTTGATCCCCCGGCGCCGCAGCACGCGGGCGAGGCCAGCGACCAGCGTGGTCTTGCCGGCGTCGGAGGTGGTGCCTTGCACCATCAGCGTGATCGGGGGGGACATGGCGTAGAATCCTGCCGTTTTGCGCGAAGGGGCGAGATTATCGCCGATTCGGGCCCCGACCGTGATGGGCACGGCCTGCAGCCTGACTCTCGCGCCTCTCGCCAGGGCGCGAGCCATTGAGCGTTTGCTGGCCCGCCGGGCATTGAAGCCGCTTGGGCTCGGGAGCTCGTGGGCGGACCGGAGCGCGTGCGGCGGAGCGGTGGGCGGTTCTGCGTCTGCATCCGCGCTGCCCCCTTCCGGATCACCCAACACTCTCTGCGCTCCTGATCACGATGTCCTCTTCACTCCTGCTCATCCTCGCCCTCAAGATGGCCGCCGGCCTGCTCGCCGACCGCGTGTTCGGCGAGGTGCGCCGTTTTCACCCGCTGGTCGGCTTCGGGCGCTGGGCGGGAGGGGTGGAACAGCGCTGCCGCAGGCTTTTCTTCGGCACCAACGAAACCGGCACCCGCCTCGCCGGCATGCTGGCCTGGGCGCTGGCAGTGCTGCCCTGGGTGGCGCTGGCGGCATGGCTGCGCGACGCCCATCCGCATGCGCACTGGTTCGTCGATGTCGGCCTGCTCTACCTGGCGCTCGGCGGGCGCAGCCTGGCCGAGCACGCGCAAGCCATCGCCGTGCCGCTGGCGGCGGGGAATCTCGACGAAGCGCGCACGCGGGTGGGCTGGATCGTGAGTCGCGACACGCACGAGCTGGAT